>JAUUZS010000217.1 GCA_030589835.1 Cyclobacteriaceae bacterium | reverse complement strand
TTCAGGTTGTTTTCTTAATCAAACCTGGCTTTTACCTCAACTAATACAGAAACGTGCTTTCCATTTTCTGCCGCTTTCAAAAGCGCTGCTGTAACCCTCGAATCTTTTGCCAATAGATAAATGGTAAGTTTAATCGACAAAACTTTCGAATCCACAGCCGATCTTTCCAACAATTCCAATAGTGGTTCAATACTATTATAAGGGTGATGTAAAAGAATGTCGCGTTGTTTTAATATCTCAAAAATTGTTTCCTCAGCGCCGAGGTCCATCATCGAGATGGGTTTTACAGGGGCTTGAAGTTTCGAGACTTTATTTTTAAACTCATTGTGGCCAATTATTTGCCAAAAGGCGGTATAATCAAATAAGTTTTCGGGTACGACTTCAAATATGTTATCGTCTTCCAGATCCCATCTGTTTTTTAAGATTCGCAGCATCCATTTATTGGCATTTTCCTCCACCTCAATCCTTACTACCCTGCCCGTTCTTCTGGTTTTTAACTTCCTGCGCAATTCTTCCAAAAAATTCGCTTCAATGTCATCACTCTCATCCAGGGTAAAGTCTCCATTCCTGGTGATTCGGAATACATTTACTGAATCAATACTAATATTCCTGAAAAGCTTATGGATAAATGCCCGTATTACTTCCTCGATGGGCACAAATATGAGCTGGTTTTCCCGGTATATCTGAAAGAACCGCGGCAGGTTTGTAGGAATTTGAATAAACGACAACCTCTTTTTTTCTATTTCATCGCGGTGGTCAATGGTCACAACGCCAAAAATCAAAAGCTTATTTACGAGCGAGGGGAATGTGTGGTAACTGTCAAACACCATTGGTGTCAGCATAGGAAAAATCGTCTTTTTAAAATACTCTTTCACCTTATTTTTTTCACCTTCATTCAGATCAGTTACATTGAGAATATTGAATCCGTGTTTTTTGAAATTAGGCCTGATCTCCCGGGTATAATAGCTTGATTGATCTTTGAAAAACTCATGGACTTCAGCCAATAATTTCTTCTTAAAAGGGATTTCCCTCAAACTGGAATAGTCAATGCGCTCCTTATTGTAGTCGAGGTAATTATAAAGGCTTCCCACTCTTATCATAAAAAATTCATCTAAATTAGATGAGGTAATCGCCATAAACTTCAATTTATCAAAAAAGTTCCGGTTAGGCTTTTTCGCCTGATCCAGAACTCTTTTATTAAATTTTAGCCAGCTCAAATCACGGCTTATAAACTTACTTTTTTTTATCTGAGTAGATGTGTGATCGGTTGATACCATGTGTGATCAAGTCTAAATAGTGTCTATCCATAAAGTCAGAGTTTGTTCAAAATGTTCGAGATCAAGCCTGCCTGTCCGGTAGGCAGGGCTTGCACAGTTTCTGAAAAACGCCAGCCTGCCGGCTAGGCAGGGAGTTCCGATGGCTATCGGGATGAGTTTTTCAGAAACAAGCGTAACGTAGAGATCGGACATTAAGGACAGACTCTAAATAAAAGCAGGGTTTGCTAAAACAAACCCTACCACATTAATAAGGTATTAAAAATCTATGTGTCTATGTTGGCATATTTTGCATTTGATTCGATAAACTCTCTTCTCGGTGCCACCTCATCTCCCATAAGCATAGAAAATAAATGATCGGCTTCTGCTGCTGACTCTATGGTTACCAGCTTCAAACTCCTGCGTTCCGGATCCATGGTTGTGCTCCAAAGTTGTTCGGGATTCATTTCTCCAAGACCTTTATAACGCTGCACGCTCACCGAATCTTCCTTGCCATCCTGTGCCAATTCTAATGTAATGCGCTCCCTCTCTGCCTCATCCCAGCAATACCGCTCATTTTTTCCTCTTTTCAATAAGTACAAAGGGGGTAAGGCAATATACAAATACCCATGTTCGATAAGTGCTTTCATATATCTGAAAAAGAAGGTAAGAATCAAGGTTCGAATATGGCTGCCATCCACATCGGCATCGGTCATGATGATGACTTTATGATATCTCAGCTTTTCCATGTTCAGTGCTTTTTCATCTTCTTCAGTTCCAAAGCTTACACCGAGAGCTGTGATCATATTTTTGATCTCATCGTTATCATAAATCTTGTGCTCCTGAGCCTTTTCTACATTGAGTATCTTTCCTCTCAATGGCAATATCGCCTGAAAAGCCCTGTTTCTTCCTTGTTTGGCTGATCCTCCTGCAGAATCTCCCTCAACCAAATATAACTCGCATACAGTAGGATCATTGTCAGAACAGTCCGCTAATTTACCAGGAAGACCTGTGCCGCTTAGCACATTTTTACGCTGGACCATCTCTCTGGCTTTTCTTGCTGCATGACGTGCCTGCGCAGCCAAAATTACCTTCTGAACTATGGTTTTTGCTTCTTTTGGATTTTCCTCCAAAAAATTGTTGAGTGCCTCTCCTACAGCAGTATCGACAGCTCCCATTACTTCGGTATTTCCAAGCTTGGTTTTTGTCTGACCTTCAAATTGAGGCTCCTGGACTTTCACTGATATAACTGCCGTCAAACCCTCACGAAAATCATCCCCGCTTACTTCTACCTTTGCTTTTTCCAATAAGCCGGATTTATCTGCGTAAGATTTTAATGTTCTTGTCAAAGCACGTCTGAAGCCGGCCACATGGGTTCCTCCTTCTATGGTGTTTATGTTGTTTACATAAGAAACCATATTTTCCGTGTATGATCTATTGTAACTCAAGGCAGCCTCAACGGGCATATTACCTTTATCAGTATTGATATATATACATTCATGAATGAGCTTTTCTCTATTGCTATCCAGGTAATTCACAAATTCGCGAAGACCCCCTTCTGAGAAAAATGAATCTGACCTAAAACTTCCATCATCCTCTTGTTCACGTTCATCTTCCAGGTTAATTCTGATCCCTGCATTTAAGAATGATAACTCGCGCAACCTTGCAGCGACAGTCTCATATTTGTATTCTGAAACTACAAATATTTCACTATCGGGTTTGAAATGAATTTTAGTCCCGGTTAAATCAGTGGTTCCTACTTCTCTTACATCATATTGAGGTTTCCCTTTGGAATACTCTTGCTCATAAATTTTTCCATCCCTATTAACAGTAGCTTTCAGCATAATAGAAAGTGCATTCACACAAGATACACCCACACCATGCAAACCACCGGAAACTTTATACGTGTCTTTATCAAATTTACCTCCGGCATGCAGCACAGTCATCACGACTTCAAGAGCCGACTTCTTTTCCTTTTGATGATAGTCTGTAGGAATCCCCCTGCCATTGTCAATTACACTTACAGAATTGTCTTTATGAATTGTTACACTGATTATATCACAGTGACCTGCAAGCGCTTCATCAATGGAGTTATCAACAACTTCCCAAACTAAATGATGAAGCCCTTTATAACTGACATCACCTATATACATAGCGGGACGTTTTCTTACGGCCTCTAAACCTTCAAGTACCTGAATATTATCCGCTGAATAATTTCCTTTAGACTGATCTGTATTTTCACTCATATTTTTTAAAATAAACGCAAAAATAGTCAATTTTCAACGATTTTTATACAAGCATCATTTAAAATAAATTGAAAAATATTGCCTGGTTTTTTTGGATTCAATCCGGGGATTTGTGAAATCCCAAGAACAAAACCGTGCATCCCGGAGTCCATTACAATTGAGGCTTAACCGCCCCTTACCTCTAAAACTGCCTAAATCTTTTGGGAATTGAATTCACTACATCGGAAGTCAGCTGATGCTGATATAAAATGATTAAGGCTCTTCGAACATTTGAATTGAGATTTGGGTACTACTACGAATTTAATGGAAGAGCATAAATTGTGTCAGAAGTCGGTAGACCGAAGTGAAAAAGGTGAAAAGACCAAAAAAGAGAAGACACATTTACAAATACTTTTATTAGAATGTTTTCTTCCCTGCCTCTCAGGCTGGCGACTCCTGACTTCCCCGCCTGCCGCGAGGCAGGGGTCTTCCGTCCCTTACAACAGATGTTGCCAATAAAATAACAGTAAAACCTCTTTCTTAAGGGCCTGGAAAAATGCTGTCACTAATAATCAAATCCTCCCAAGCTCTCGTATTTATTCCTTGCTTAAGGATGCCAATTAAGGAATTTCATTGTCCGGATGGTACTTTTTAAGGGTAATACACATTTTTTTTAAGTCAAATTAAAAAAATATTCATAAAACCTGTTATTTTCATGATAATTATGAAGTGTTTTTTTCTGATTTGCTTTTTATTGACCACCAGTTCCTTTGTCCTTTATTCCCAACCTGCTCATATTGAGATGGGAGCCAGATCAGAGGGCACAGGAAATTGCAATACCAATTTGACTGATGAGTGGTCAATATTTAATAATGTGGGAGGGATATCCGGCGTAGAAAATGGGGCCGTTTTTTTTGGATATAAACGCTACTTTGAAATTGAAGGGTTTGATCAAACAGCTGCGGGCATCATACAACCCACTACCATTGGGAATTTCGGAATCTCTGTATACAGGTTTGGTGACGAATTATATAATGAGCAAGTAGCTTCTGCGGCCTTTGGGAATAAAATCGGATTTGTTCGCCTGGGATTTAGGGCCAATTACTATCAGGTAAGTGTTGGTGACTTCGGGACAACCGGCACTTTTTTCTTTGATTTCGGAGGTATCGTTGAGTTGGTGCCAAAACTTTCTTTCGGGGCCTATATTTCAAATTTCACCTTATCGCAACTTGACGATTCTCAAGAAACCATGCTGCCTGTATTTATGAAAACCGGGTTATCATACAAGCCGGCAAAATCACTAAGCCTCAATTTGGATTTATATAAAGATATTGATTTTGAGCCTGTTATAAAGGCAGGGATTGAATATGTAATCGTAAAAAAATTCTTCTTAAGGACCGGGGTCAATGTAAATCCATATACAAGTTTTTTTGGTGCCGGCATTCATTTAAAAAGATTTCGGATCGACTATTCCATCAGTACACATCAGTTTTTAGGGAATGCTCATCAAGCATCTATATCGTTCAATTATCAGCATCGGGATGAAGATTAGCTTTTTCTTAGCTTGGATATTATGCTTTCAATCTTTTTTAGGATTCGGGCAACACGAGATAACTGAAAATCTCGATTTTGAGTCGGTGATTGAAGATCTTTTACCCTCACAAGAACAAGAGGTGGATTATAATGATCTTTATGACAGATTGTTTACTTTATATTCAAATCCATTGGATCTGAACACCGTTGACCGTACCAGTCTTCAATCTTTGTTTTTTTTGACTGAAGAACAAATTTCAAACCTGCTTGACTATAGGGATAAATACGGTAAAATCTTATCCTGTTATGAATTGCTGTCCGTTGACGGCTTCGAGAGAGAAACTGTGCAGCGCCTTATTCCATTTGTCAACATTCAATTTAATCCTAAACCATCATTACGCACAAGCTTAGGTCAACCCGACAACCATTCATTATTTCTGAGATTTCAAACTACCCTGGAACAAAAAAAAGGATACACCACTCCCGACACCTCAAGCACCGGAAGAATATCTTCCCGTTATACAGGGCCTGCCAACCGACTTTATGCGAGGTATTTGTTTTCGAAATCTCAACAATACAGCTTTGGATTTACCATAGAAAAAGATCCCGGCGAACAAATAATATGGGATCCGAATACCTCCAGGTATGGGCTTGACTTTTATTCCTTTCATGGAATGTTGGAAAACCGGTGGGTATTTAAGAAAATCGTTATCGGGGACTTTAGTATGGATTACGGGCAGGGCTTAATTTTTGGATCAGGGATACGCATAGGAAAAGGCCTTGAACCGATCACCACAATCCGAAGGAATAATTTGGGACTCAGACCATACAGATCGGTATATGAAAGCAAAGACTTCAGTGGAGTTGGTATTTCCACGTCAATTAAATCACTGGAATTCAATTTGTTTTATTCCTACGTCAAACGTGATGCCTTATTACGTACGGATACCCTTGACGTTAGTGATTTTTATATTTCATACGTTCAAAAAATAGGATTGCACAGAACACCGTCTGAAATAAGTGCAAAAAATACACTACTCGACCATTCTTTTGGTGGCAATATAAATTTCAACACTAGCAATAAAAAACTAGAAATTGGTTTGAATGCCTTATACACTCAATTTAGTTTCCCGATATTTCCAGGAGAAAAGAAATATAACCAGTTTGAATTCAGAGGATTAACGAATCGACTGGCCGGAATGTATATGAACTACCACTTAAAGAAGGCACATATTTTTTGGGAGATTGCCGCATCAGAAAGCAGAGGCAAAGCCATTTCTGCCGGGGTCATCGCCAACCTCTCATCGCAGGTGCAGGCCTCTATCCATTACAGAAATTACGATAAGGATTTTCATTCATTTCTTGGTAAAGCATTTGGAGAAAACACAAAAATAGGCAATGAACAAGGAATCTACTGGGGAATACGAATCCTCCCATTCCCTAAGATAGTTATTACCTCCTACTTTGATCTGTTTAATTTTCCATGGCTAAAATATCAGGTTGATGCTCCCAGCCATGGACAGGATTTTATGGCTTCTGCCACCTGGTTGATTTATCAAAAATTAAATTTTAAAATTCAATACCGAAACAAAATAAAAGAAATAAACTTTAAAGATGAAGGTTTCGGGCTAGTACACATCAAACCAAAAAAAACAGAAAAAATGTTAATGGATTTGAGGTATATAATCAGCCCCATTTTTTCTATAAAAACGAGGATACAAAGCACTCAGGTAGCCTTTGACGGAAATAAGAGTCGTGGTTTTTTGATCGCTCAGGACATAAACTATGCACACCGGAAACTCTCATTGTCAACGAGGTTTGCACTTTTTGATACAGACAATTATGACAATCGTCAATTTATATATGAAAGGGATTTGCTCTATGTTTATAGCATTCCTTCTTTTTATAATCAAGGAGCCAGGTACTACATTCTGGGAAGATATAATATATCAAAAAACCTATCTGTATGGATAAAATTTGCCCAAACAAAATACTTACATGTAGACTATATTGGTTCCGGGCTGGAAGAAATAAAAGGGAATACCAAATCTGATGTCAATTTTCAAATCAGAATAAAATTATGAAATTGGAATCTTAATTTTTTTTTAGTGATAAATAATCTATT
>JAUUZS010000544.1 GCA_030589835.1 Cyclobacteriaceae bacterium | reverse complement strand
CCTGGTCCGGGGATTCCTTTAGAGGCAGGGATAATGTTGGATTTGATAAGAAGATATGGGCCAACGAAAAGCATATTGGGGATTTGCCTCGGACATCAGGGGATAGGAGAGGTTTATGGCGCCAAATTATACAATATGAAAGAAGTGCTGCATGGCGTCGGCACAAAGGTGCTTTTGTTGAAGCCTGAGGATTATTTATTTCATGGAATCCCGGAAAACTTTATGGTGTGCAGATATCATTCGTGGGCCGTGGAAGGAAATACGGTAAATGGACAATTGGGTATTAACGCTGTCGATGATCAAGGCATCGTAATGGGATTAAGTCACAAAGAGTATGATGTACGCGGCCTTCAGTTTCATCCCGAATCGATCCTGACAGAAAACGGAAAGCAGCTGATAAAAAATTGGCTGGAGCATGATAAAAAGAAAAATTTATAATAGAAAGACCAAAAATAAAATAGAAGCTGGGCATTGACCTTCACCCACCTGACTTCTGACTTTATTTTTTAATTAAATTATATGAAAGATATATTAAATCGGCTTTTTGAATATAAATCCCTGGATCAGGCGACTGCAAAGGAGATTTTAGGCAATCTGGCTCAAGGGAAATACAACACCTCTGAAATGGCTGCTTTTCTGACCGTTTACCTGATGCGGAGTATAACTGTAGAAGAATTGATCGGTTTTCGCGAGGCGATGCTGGAGTTGTGTGTCCCGGTACAAATTGAAGAATATGACGCAATTGATCTTTGCGGGACAGGTGGTGATGGAAAAGATACCTTTAATATATCCACCCTAGCTTCCTTTATCGTTGCCGGTGCCGGCCAGAATGTTGCTAAGCATGGGAATAACAGTGTTTCTTCGGTGTGTGGGTCTTCCAATGTGCTGGCATATTTTGGATATGAATTTACAAACGATCCGGATGTGCTCAAGCGCTCACTGGATGAATGTGGCATTTGCTATATGCATGCGCCATTGTTTCACCCTGCAATGAAAAATGTAGCGCCTGTAAGGAAAGAATTGGGTGTTAAAACTTTTTTTAATATGCTTGGCCCAATGGTAAATCCATCCTTCCCAAAGAAGCAATTGACGGGTGTTTTTAGTTTGGAATTGGCCAGGCTGTATGCCTATCTATTTCAGCAAACAGATACTGATTTTATGGTCGTCTATGCGCTGGATGGATATGATGAGGTTTCCCTAACCGGTGATTTCAAAATCCTGACAAGAAATGACGAGCAGATTGTGAGCCCTTCCGATTTGGGTTTACATTCCTATAAACAAGAGGAGTTATCAGGAGGCAATAGTGTCGAAGATGCTGCCAAAATCTTTTTATCTGTATTGGAAAACAAGTCAACCAGAGCGCAAAAAGAAGTGGCGATAGCCAACGCCGGCATGGCACTGTATTGCGCCGATAATTCATTGGGTTTGCGCGGAGCTACTGAAAAAGCAAGGGAGTCATTGGAATCAGCAAAAGCATTAAAATCGTTTAAATCATTAATAAATATTTAGTGGATATATTGTATAAAATAATCGCCAATAAGGAAATTGAGGTAGCCGAAAAGAAAAGCCTTTATCCTACCAAGCTGTTGGAGAAAAGCATCTATTTCCCATCAAAAACCGTTTCGCTAAAAAAATATTTACTGCGCGAGGATAAGGCCGGGATCATTGCTGAAATAAAACGGAAATCACCCTCCAAGGGCATGATCAACGAACATGTATCCGTTGAGCGCACTTCCATCAGCTATATGCAGGGTGGTGCATCTGCGATTTCTGTATTGACCGATACGGAGTTTTTCGGTGGTAAAAACGAAGACCTTTCTACTGCCAGAAAGTTTAATTATTGCCCTATTCTCAGGAAGGATTTTACGATTGATGAATATCAGATTGTCGAAGCTAAGTCCATTGGCGCCGATGCAATTTTATTAATTGCTGCGGTGCTTTCTCCTAAGAGGCTGAAAGAGCTTGCCTCATTTGCCAAATCCTTTGGCTTGGAAGTATTGATGGAAGTACACAACCTGGAAGAGCTGACAACACATCTTAATGAACATTTGGATGTAGTGGGTGTGAATAACCGAAATCTCAAGACCTTTGAAGTAAACATCGAAACTTCCATTGAATTGGCAAAAGCGATTCCGGATCAATTTGTGAAAATTTCGGAAAGCGGAATAAACGATCCCGAAACGGTGATCAAATTGATGAAGCATGGTTTTCAGGGCTTTTTGATAGGCGAATATTTTATGTCGCATAGTCGGCCAGGAGCTGCCTGTGCTGAATTTATTCAGAAAATTAAAAAGGCGCAATAAAGTGGAAAATATGAACCAAATCAAATGGAAAGTTTGCGGTTTGCGGGACAATATTATTGAGGTGGTCGCTTTGCAACCTGATTATATTGGATTCATATTTTATAAAAAATCACCAAGGTATGTAGGTGAAGATTTTACTATGCCCACAATAGATAAGCAAGGCATCAAGAAAATTGGAGTTTTTGTGCATGAGCAAATGGACTTTGTACACAAAACCGCGCTTACCTATCAACTGGATTATGTGCAGCTTCATGGAAACGAGTCACCGGCGTATTGTGAGGGTTTAAAAAGCAAAAATGTAAAAATCATTAAGGCTTTTCAGATCGATGAGCATTTTGATTTTAAGCAATTGGAGGCCTATAAATTGGTGACGGATTTTTTTCTTTTTGATACTAAAAGCAAAAATTATGGTGGCACAGGCGAAAGGTTTGACTGGAGAATTTTGGAAAAGTACAATATGGAGAAAAACTACTTTTTGAGTGGAGGATTAAGTCTTGAAAATTTTGACGAATTGACGAACTTGGATTTGAATAAAATCCATGCCCTGGATGTAAACAGTAAATTTGAGATTGCTCCGGGATTGAAAAATGTGGTGATGCTGAAAGAATTGAAAGATAAAATGATAGGCCTAAAAAAGGAAAAAATAAGAGCATTATG
>JAUUZS010000483.1 GCA_030589835.1 Cyclobacteriaceae bacterium | reverse complement strand
TTGACAAGGAGCAGTTTAAGCGGATCATTGTCAAAGCCGAAAATCACACAATCGACAGCAACTAAATTTTTCGGTTCACCCGAATAATAATCAATCATTTTTCCCTACCAGAATAAAAAGTAAAGTAAAGTGAAAATTATAACGATGCCCAGCGCTGCAATATTAAATGCCGGTTTCGTTTTGAAAATTTCCTTATCAACTTCAATCGCTTTGGCGTCAGCAACTTTCATTTTTACGTTAGTAATCAAGATTCCTCCAACAAAGGCGATCATTACAGAAAACATGTAAATGGATGAAAATGCCAGGTGCTCCAAAGGCTTGGAAAGCGTAAGCCCCAGGATGATCCCAATGACCGCTGCTACAATTAGTCCCCATCCTGTATTCAATGCTGCTTTTCCCATAAAACTTTCGGGACAGGCAGATTGAACTTTCTTTCCTTTGTCAAGGAAACTAATGAGGGAAGCGCCAAATACCAGGATGATAAAAACGTAACCCATTCTCAACTGGAAGGGTGCATCCGGAGTGATTATCTTGAAAAGGATGCTAAACACAAAAGTACCTGCCGCAGCAAACCACGCCGCATTGGTGGTGGCCTGTCGCCAGAACAATCCCATGAAGAACACTACGCAGACTCCCGGATAAATAAATCCTGTGAATTCCTGGATGTATTGGAATGCCTGATCGAGACCGCCGAGCAAGGGTTGGGCAGCTATGGTAGCGATTAATAATGCAACGAAAGCCACGATCCTACCAACCAAAACCATTTGCTTGTTCGTAGCTTTTTTATTCATGTAATTTTTGTAAATATCCATCGTAAAGATGGTGGATGTACTATTGATCATGGAGGCAAGTGAGGAAACGATCGCCGCAACCAGGGCAGCAAAAGCCAAACCTCTCAGGCCTTCAGGAACAAAGTTTTTCAATAACCATGGATATGCTTCATCGGATTTACCGATTGCTCCTATGGCTTCGATCGGTTTACCAATCATAACTGATAACTCTTCAGGAGAGTAATTATGGATAAGCACATGTGCCGTGATCCCAGGAATGATCACCAATAACGGAATTAATAACTTCAAATAACCGGCAAAAACAAGCCCTTTTTTTGCTTCTTCCAATGATTTGGCGGCTAAACCTTTTTGAATGATATATTGATTAAATCCCCAATAGCCAAAATTTGTAATCCACATTGCGCCAAAAAGAACGGCTAAACCAGGCAAGTCATAAAATGCATCCTTTTCGGTGAGCGTTGCGCCTGTTTTAGGATCTACCGTATCCGGAATCATCATCTGACCCTCGGTGAGAATCATGTCAAAATGATCTCTTGCTTTTTCATAAATTTCTGAGAATCCATGAAGTATATTTCCGTGACCCACGGCATTTAATGCTAAAAAAGTGGTTACCAAACCACCGCCAATAAGGAATACGACCTGGATCACATCTGTCCAAGCTACCGCTTTTAATCCTCCGTAAATTGAGTAAACTCCCGCTATGACTGCCAATCCCAATATTCCCCACATCAAAGGAATTCCCATGATTTTTTCCATCGCTAACGCACCCAAATAAGAAACTGTGGTCAGGTTCACAAACACATAGACCAATAGCCAGAAAACCGCAAATACCGTACTCACTCCTTTTGTAAAGCGCATCTGAAGGAATTGAGGCATGGTATAAATTTTCTTTTCGATGAAAATGGGTAAGAAATATTTACCTACAACTATTAGGGTGAGAGCTCCCATCCACTCATATACAGCGATTCCTAATCCTGTTATAAAACCTGATCCGGACATGGCAATGAAATGCTCCGCAGATATATTGGCAGCGAGCAGAGATGCCCCGATGGCCCACCATGTCAGGGATTTATTTGCAAGAAAATAATCATCTGCCGTTTTTTCTTCTCCTTTTTTCGTCCGGGAAATCCATAGTCCTATCCCAACAATAAGAAGGACATAAAGTCCGAAAACCGCATAATCCAGTGCTGAAAAGTTTGTACTCATATTCGTAATGTCTTAGTATAATAAAGTAGGTGTTAAAAATTATTAAAGGTAAAAATAACCTTTAATTCTTGTGATGACAATAAATTCCAATATTTTTTTCGTCTTGGGATTTTTGATATAAAATATGATATTTGACAATGCTATGATTCAAAGCACAATATGACAAAAATAGAAGAAAAGTATTTTAAAGCTAATAAAGCTTTATGGAATAAAAGGACTTCAATTCATAAAAATTCTGATTTTTATGATCTTGAGGGATTTAGAAAGGGGAAAAATGTGCTGAATGAGATCGAACTAAGCGAATTGGGTGATGTTTCAGGAAAAAGAATGCTGCATCTTCAGTGTCATTTCGGATTGGATTCCATGTCATGGTCAAGGCTTGGAGCTAAGGTGACTGGAGTCGATTTTTCTGATCAAGCGATTGACGTTGCCAAAGAACTGAATGAAGCACTAAGTTTAGATGCCGAGTTCATTTGTTCCAATATTTATGACCTTAAGCAGAAACTAGATCAGCAATTCGACATAATATTTACTTCTTACGGCACCATCGGATGGTTACCCGATTTGGAAAGATGGGCCAATATTATCCGTCATTATTTGAAACCAGGAGGCACCTTTTATATTGCTGAATTCCATCCTGTGATCTGGATGTTTGACGATGACTTTTCAAAATTGACCTATTCCTATTTCAATCAGGGAGTTATAGAAATAGAACAGGAGGGAACCTATGCTGACAAAAATGCTAAGTTAAAACAAAAGGAATATTCATGGAATCACAGCATCAGCTCAGTCGTAAATGCATTAATAAACAATGGATTAAGTATCCAATCATTAAATGAATTTAATTATTCCCCATACGACTGTTTTTCCAATACAATAAAAAATGAAGCCGGCAACTTTTATATTAAAGGGTATGAGGGAGTGCTGCCTATGGTATATTCGATTAAGGCGAGTGGCTAGGTGCAAGGAGCTGGGTACTAGGTGCTAGGCACTAGGTAAAAAAAGGAATACGGTAAAAGGTGAACGGTGAAGGCAGAAAGGGAAAAATGGGAATGGTGATTGTCTGAAGAATGAAGTATTGGACTGAAAAATAAATGTTTTTAAAATGACATCGAATCTTTCGGTGGTAAGTTCTTTTTTAAGAATACCTCCGTATTTATGTTTGTTGTCAATTGTGTTAAAAGTTTTTTATAACATAATTTAGCGAAATAATCGAGCTCAATAACAAGAAAAAACAAATAACATGAAGGTGAAAAAGTGTATAGGATTAACAATAATACTTTTTATTATGGTTCAAATGAATGCAATTGGTCAGGGAAAAGCAGACTCTTCCGAAGACTTTTATCTTTATGTAGGTGACTATTCTCAAGGGGACGAAGAGGGGATTTATGTCTATAAGTTTGATGCGGAACAAGGTGACCTAAAATATCTCTCCACTGCTAAGGGTGTTGTAAATCCATCATACCTGGCCATACATCCGAAAAGTAATTTGTTGATTGCGGTGAATGAGACTGAAGATTACAATGGGAAGGAAACAGGTTCGGTAAGTTCATTTGCCATCAATCCCGATGGGTCATTAAATCAACTGAGTATAGTGGAAAGTGGGGGAGGTGCCCCTTGCTATGTGACTATTGACAAATCAGGGGACTGGGCCTTGGCCTCGAATTATAGCGGAGGGAATATTGCTATTTTTCCGATAGAAAAAGACGGTAAGCTGAAGCCATATACCGACCTAAAACAACATGAAGGTTCCGGCCCACAGAAAGACAGACAGGATAAGGCACATGCTCATTCTGTGGTACTTGATCCAAAAGAAAATTTTGCCCTGGCGGTGGATTTGGGTATAGATAAAGTAGTTTCATATCAAGTAGATAAGAAAACCGGTAAACTGCATAATATTGAAGCGTCAAATCTCACCATGGCTGCCTGGGCAGGACCGAGGCATCTGGTT
>JAUUZS010000270.1 GCA_030589835.1 Cyclobacteriaceae bacterium | reverse complement strand
CCCAAAGTATTATAAGGCAATAGCTACCGCAAAGCATTTTGCTGTCCATAATGGCCCTGAATCCTCACGCCATTATTTTAATGCAAAAGTGAGCGAGCATGATTTGCGAAACACCTATTTGCCGGCTTTCTATCAATCCGTTCAGGAGGCAGATGTGGCTTCTGTTATGTGCGCCTATAACCGGTTTGAAGACCAGCCTTGTTGCGGGAGCTCCCCACTGCTACAAAATATTTTACGCAATGAATGGGGATTTGATGGGTATGTCGTTTCTGACTGTTGGGCATTAGTTGATTTTTATGCTGAAGGGCACCATGAAGTCGTTCAGACACCGGAAGAGGCAGCAGCTATGGCTTTTATCAATGGCACCGATGTGAATTGTGGAAGTGTCTCTCCTTATTTGGCAGGGGCAGTAAAGCAGGGATTGATTAGCGAAACACAAATTGATCAGGCAGTGCGCAGGCTTTTGTTGGCCCGATTCAAAATGGGAATGTTTGATCCTGATGAGCAAGTTTCTTTCGCATCAATTCCATATTCGGTGGTGGATAGCAAAAAGCATCAGGAGCTAGCGCTGGAGGCCGCTAGAAAATCCATGGTACTTTTGAAGAATGATCACAACACCTTACCGCTGAGCAAAGAACTTAAAAAGGTGGCTGTTATCGGCCCAAATGCAAATGATCTGGAAGTCTTGCTCGCAAATTATAATGGAATACCATCTAACCCGGTCACCCCGCTTGAAGGTATTAAACAAAAGCTTCCCAATGCTGAAGTGAGCTATGCATTAGGTTGTGAACATGCCGAAAATCTCCCGACCTTAAAGCCGATTCCTTCCAGTGCATTGTTTACTGATGAAACTTTAACAGAACACGGGCTAAAGGCTGAATTTTTTGATGCTGCAAACTGGGATGGCAATCCGAAATATTCACGAATCGATTCGCTTGTTAATTATTATTGGTGGGATAAGGCGCCATATGAGGATTTGGATGGGGATAATTTTGCCGCTCGATGGACCGGTTATCTTGTGCCTACAGAAACTGGTGAATATGCAATAGGCGCCGAGGGCTTTCATCATATAGAACTCTATCTGGATGACAGCATCATTGCAAAAAACCATAATGTACACCATTCCTCAAAAAGGTACAGTTTCCTTCAATTGGAAGACGGTAAGGCCTATAAATTGGAATTGAAATTTTTTGATGTCCATGGAGATGCCAATGTGAGTTTGTTGTGGTCAACACCACGAAAAAATTATGAGCAGGAAGCCATAGCAATAGCCAAAGATGCAGAGGTAGTATTGTTGTTTATGGGTTTATCGCCAAGACTAGAAGGTGAAGAAATGCCTGTACATGTAGATGGCTTCAAAGGTGGTGACCGGATACGAATAGACTTGCCCGATTTTCAGCAGCAGTTTATCAGGAAAATTCATGCCCTCGGAAAACCTACTGTTTTGGTGATGTTAAATGGGAGTGCTGTAGCAATAAATTGGGAAAAAGATAATATCCCTGCCATTCTTGAGGCCTGGTACCCCGGGCAAGCAGCAGGAACAGCCATTGCTGATATTCTGTTTGGCGACTATAACCCGGCAGGTCGTTTACCATTAACTTTTTATAAAGACGTCCATGACATTCCTGAATTCGAAAATTACAACATGGAAGGGTTCACCTACCGGTACTTCAAGGGCGAGCCGCTCTTCCCGTATGGTTATGGTTTAAGTTATACCACATTCGAATACGGCACTCCTGAATTAAGTGCAGCTGAATTGGCAGCGTCTTCAGACGGTGGCATTACAGTTCGGGTAGAGGTGAAAAACACCGGAAAAAGAGCAGGGGAGGAGGTCGTTCAATTGTATGTAGCAGACAAAACCAGTACAGATCCCAGACCTGTCAAGGATTTGAGGGGTTTTGAACGAATCAGTTTGGCTGCCGGCGAAAGTAAAACCGTTAAATTTGAGTTGTCTGTCAAGGATCTGGCCTATTGGAATATTGAACAACAAAGCTTCGTCCCAACGATTGGTACTTATGATATTTTAGTAGGATCATCATCAGGAGATAACGATTTGAAAAAAATTGAGCTTAAAGTAAAGTAAAACCAACTTATTTGCTGACCTATTTAGTGGAATTCATTTTTTAAAAGGGGAATCTTCAAGTTTTCTACTGAATGTTACTTTTTATTAAAGGTCAGTTTTAATATGATAGAGAATAGAATGATGAAGTTATTTACATGGGTATTTATTGTTTTGGGTGCAAATAGTCTTTTTGCACAGGGGCAACAAAATCTCAATTTGCAAGATCAGTATCAATTGAATGTCCTGCAAACAACTGAAAAGATAACCATAGACGGAGACCTGTCTGAGCCCATCTGGAATGAAGCCGAGGCAGCGGGAGAATTTTGGATGAGCTACCCGGTTGATGATCATAGGGCAGCAAATCAACTTCAAACCGAGGTGAGGATGGCATATGACAATCAATTCATTTATCTGGGTGTCATTTGTTATGGCGATGATGATTATATCATTCAAACACTGAAGCGGGATGTCGATTTAGATAAAGGGGATGGTTTTGGTTTGGTCATCGATCCTGTCAACGAAAAAACCAACGGATTTGCCTTTGGCGTAAGTCCTGCAGGTGTTCAGTCTGAAATCCTGATTACCGGAAAAACAGGTAGAAGGAATGAAAGGGGCCCGTCCGGGGCAAATATTGCCTGGGACAACAAATGGTTTTCTGAAGTAAAAAATTACCCCGACAGATGGACCATCGAAATTGCCATCCCATTTAAAAGTTTACGGTTCAAGGAAAACAGAAATACGTGGGGGATCAACTTTTTCAGGTATGAGGCCAAAACCAATAGTGTGCATACCTGGTCGCCTGTGCCAATAGAATTCTGGGAAATGGACCTTGGATATACCGGAGCGTTGATTTGGGAAACTCCTCCGCAAAAAGTAAAAAGCAATGTCTCTCTGATACCATATATGCTTGGCTCCACGTATAAGGATCAAGAACAAGATTTTCCTGAAAGCGTAAATGATTTTCAGGCCGGCCTTGACGGGAAAGTGGCCATTACATCAAGCCTGAATTTTGATTTTACGATAAACCCAAATTTTTCCCAGGTCGAAGTGGATGAACAGGTTACCAACCTGACTCTTTTCGACATCAGGCTCCCGGAAAGGCGATTGTTTTTCCTTGAGAACAGTGATGTATTCGATGATTTTGGCATTCCGCCCATGCGGCCATTCTTCTCCAGGAAAATCGGTCTGGACGATGAAGGAAATGGTATTCCAATTTTATATGGCGCACGCCTGAGTGGCAATGCAAACAGCAAACTTCGCGTTGGCCTCATGAACCTGCAAACCAAGAAAACAGATGAGTTTTTAGCTCAGAACTATACTGCGTTTTCATTTCATCAGCAGGTTTTCTCAAGATCAATTGTTAAAGGGTATTTGCATAATCGATCTGCATTTGACAGCGACACGCCGGATTATAATCGTAATATTGGCGCTGAATTTCAATACAGATCAACAGATGGTAGGGTTTTGGGATTTGGAGGAGGAGGAAAATCGTTTACTACGGGAATTACTTCCAAAGAATATTTCTATAATGTAGGAGGCGGTTATGACAATAGAAACATAAGTATATATGGCAATTTATCTGGCGTAGGCACGAATTATATTGCAGACATGGGTTTTATTAACGGGCAGGAATACTATGATGCCAGCCGGGATACAGTGATCCGAATCGGGTACAATCATTGGTATTCCAGGGCAGCATATACTTTTTATTCTGAAAACCCAAATATAATTTCCCATGAATTGAGTGGACGCTATATACTGGATTTGGATACAGCACTTGAACTATTGAATAGTGAAATAGAAATAAGTTATACCTTGAACCAAGTGAATACAAGTAAATTCCAGGTATCCCTTTCAACTAGTAATGTAAATTTATTGTTTCCACGTAGTTTCACTGGAGGAAATCTTCTGGAAAGCGGTTATTATATCAATAATATTGGCGAGATTGAATATGATACGGATCAGCGAAAAAGATTTATACTCAATGCCGGGTTGATGTATGGGTCATTTTATGGTGGAACCAGGGCAAGGTATTTGATTGGATTGAAATACCGGGCACAACCCTGGGGTAATTTTTCTATCAATATAGAGCAAAATGATTTGCAGTTTCCTGAACTTAATGAAAACGAAAAACTATTGCTTTTAAGCCCCAGGATTGAAATCAATTTTTCTAAAGAGCTCTTTTGGACCACATTTCTACAATACAACACCCAGAAGGATAACTTTAACATCAATAGCCGCCTACAATGGCGATTCCTTCCAATGTCAGATGTATACCTGGTATATACCGATAATTACGCTGTCGAATTTTGGGGGCCAAAAAACAGGGCGCTTGTACTCAAGTTAAATTACTGGCTGAATATTTAAGGCAAGATATTTTTATAACTTATTCATATCACTTCGTCGATATGCCGCTTTGATAATACCTTTTCTTCAACCAAAAAGCGACCCGTACCAAAATGATCAGTGCCGGAACTTCAATCAAAGGACCTATTACACCGGCAAATGCCTGGCCCGAGTTCAGACCAAATACCGCAATGGCTACTGCAATGGCCAGCTCAAAGTTGTTTCCTGTAGCAGTAAATGATATGGAAGCATTTTTATTGTACTCCGCGCCCATATATTTGCTTATAAAAAAGCTGATAAAAAACATTAGACCGAAATAAATTAATAATGGAATCGCTATTCGAACGACGTCCATCGGAATCTGAACGATCAATTCCCCTTTCAGGGAAAACATGACCACGATGGTAAACAACAATGCCATGAGCGTCAATGGAGAGATAGCAGGAATGAATGTATTGACATACCAGCCCTCTCCTTTATATTTAACTAAAATCACCCTGCTCAGTAAGCCACCGAGAAATGGAATGCCCAGGTAAATGGCGACACTCTCTGCAATGGTGCCAATAGAAATGTCAACTATGGCTCCTTGAAAACCAAAATACGGGGGGATTATGGTAATGAACAACCAAGCATAAAAACTATAAAAGAATACCTGGAAGATGCTGTTTAGCGCTACCAGCCCAGCTCCATATTCACTGCTGCCCTCTGCCAAATCGTTCCATACCAATACCATGGCAATACAGCGGGCCAGACCAATCAAAATCAGACCAACCATATATTCTGGGTAATCATGTAGAAAAACCACTGCCAATACAAACATGAGTACCGGGCCAATTACCCAATTCAACAGCAATGAAATAGAAAGGATCTTCACATTTTTAAACACCTTCGGCAAAAGTTTATAATTTACCTTGGCCAGGGGAGGGTACATCATCACAATTAATCCCACCGCAATCGGAAGATTCGTAGAACCGCTGCTAAATGATTCAATGAACGTTGAAGCGGAAGGGAATAAATAGCCAATTCCTACGCCAACCCCCATTGCAAGGAATATCCACATCGTGAGGTATCGATCTAAAAAGTTGAGTTTTCTGGTGTTGTTTGTCATTGAAATTGTAAGCGTTTAAATCTTTTGATGATGAAAAGTATCATTGGGAGGTATGGTAATAAATCTGTTTCTTTTAATACGTAAATGATTGAATGCCTAAATGCATATAGAATAGATTATCCAGCCTCATTCCATTATCTTGACTTCCTGCATTCCATTCTTCCATTCTTCCAACCTTCCTTTTCCGCCTTTCCATCATTCCTTTTCCATCTTTCCAACCTTCCATCTTTTATTCCTCCCTTTAGCAACAATTCTTTTCAGTCGGGGGATTGTATTGGTCAAAAACCTGATTGAATAAGCGTTGTATTTCCTGCCACCGATTCGGATTGATGCAATAATTTACAGAAACGCCCTCAATCGTTCCCTGAACGATTCCAATCTCCTTGAGCTCTCTCAAATGCTGACTTATGGTGGCTTGAGCGAGTTTCAGCTCTTGCACCAGGTCGCTGTTGATGCAGGCATTTGCTTTGAGCAAATGCTGAATGATCGCCACACGTGCAGGGTGCGCAAAGGCTTTTGCTACTTTTGCCAATTCATTTTGCTCGGTCGAAAACAAGTCTGATTTTGTAATTCCCATACTCCCATTATTACATTGTAATATTACGATTAATTTAGTGGAATTTATGTGGTTCAATTTTATATTTAAAGCTATATCGAAAAACAATGATAAGATCAGGAAGCAATTTATCTCACATCAGGGTTATTTGAAAATAGCACTGAGGAAAGATAATCAAATCCACGCATT
>JAUUZS010000397.1 GCA_030589835.1 Cyclobacteriaceae bacterium | reverse complement strand
AGATCAACATCAAAATGGGGATGAAATATTGGATCGTAACCTGAGGCTGGTCGGCAGTTATGAACACTTTTTTGATAAGGGGATTCTGCAATCAGGTATTTCCTATGTTTGGGATTATCAGTTGTTTAATGATGCCGATTTGATCGAAACCAAAAGATTGTTGGCTGACCTGAGCTACGAATGGATTATCAGTAACAAAACGGTATTAAAAACCGGGGGAGACACCAAATACATTATGCCCCTTGTTTATACGTATGAGGATGGATTAACTGAATTAAGAGGTGACGTATTCCTTTCCGTAAATCAGGAAATCGTGAAGAATTGGAATTTAGGGTTGAACGCGCGAAAGACATTTGTTCCCTTTACTGCAACTCCAATTGCCCCTTCTATTTCCACCAGCTATTTAATCAATAAAGAAAATACGGATTTTACTTTCCGTGCCCAACTTGAGCGCAGTTACAGGGTGCCAACCTTCAATGACCGATATTGGGGGGATCAGGGAAAGCCGGACCTGAAATCTGAAAATGGGTATAGCACTGAACTCGGTCATAATATCCAATGGAGAAAGAGGAAGTGTTTATTTGAATTTGATATCTCAACATTTTATATGGTCGTAGATGACTGGATTATTTGGAAAGAGGAAACCTACATCTCCCATATCACGGGAAAAGAAGTCACGAAATGGAGACCTGAAAACTTAAAAAAAGTTGAGGCGTCCGGTATCGAATTAGATGGCAAAATAAAGTGGCAATTAAATCAGGGAACTTTCGAATTGGGGGGAATGTATGCCTACAACAGAACGGTTTTATTGCAGGGGATATCGGATGACGATCCTTCTGCCGGGCTTCAGTTGCCTTATACACCACGGCATAGGTTTGGCATGAATGCAAGCCTATTGTACAAAAAGTACAGGTTTTCCATTAATAATTACTATACCGGAAAGCGAACCGGCATGGACGTGATCAATGAAAAAATTGATGATTTTCTGCTAACAAACCTTGTTGTAAGTAGAAATTTTTCTTTAAGGAATCAAAGCCTTTCAGTTGAAGGACAAATCTTGAACATGTTTGATGTCGAATATCAAAATGTGATCAGGTATGCCATGCCCGGAAGAAATTATTTAATAAGTCTAAACTATATATTGAATAAATAACAAATGTTTGAAATGAAGAACTTGAGAAGCGTAATGTCACTGGCAGTTATCTTTGCCGGAATAATTTTATTTTCCTCGTGTGACGATGGAAGTGGAGGGGAAGATATTCCTATAAAAACCGGAGTACTGGTGGTGAATGCCGGAAACTTCGGGCAAGGAAATGGCAGTGTTTCATTTTATGATGAAGAACTAATGAGCATCTCCAATCATATCATAAAAAATGCAAATAGCGGAATTGCTGTAGGCTCCCTCATCGAGTCGGTTTACCAACATGATGGAATTGGGTATTTGGTGTGTAATGGTGCAGATAAAATTGAGTTTTTCAGTGTGGATGATTATACATATCTGGCAAATCCAATTACAGATCTCTCACAACCCAGATATATGACCATAGTTGGAGACAAGGCTTATATTACCTGTTGGGGTCCATATACCCCTAGTTATACCCTGGAAGAATCTTATATAGCGGTGATGGATTTGAGTACAAAAGAAATTACAGGCACATTGGAATGTGGCTCCGGCCCGGAAGGGATCATAGCTGTCGGGAATAAGATATTTATTGCCAATTCATTTGAAACATCTGTGATAGTTATTGATTTGAGTGATGATTCCTCATTAAAAATCGATATGGGAGCTGCTCCACAGCATTTTGCGCTTGATGGTTCGGGAACATTGTGGGTTTCTCTTGGATCGGCATTTGGCATGCATTCTGCAGATAAAGTTGGTTTACAATCCATAAATACTTCATCAAATAGCAATGGCACCTTTGTCCAGGTTCCAAACTTGTCTGATGATGGAGTGCTGGCAATCGATGGTACAGGAGAAAAAATGTATGTGTTGGCTGCTGCACCTTGGCCTGAAACAGAAACGAATGTGCTGGTATTTGACACGAATTCTAAAACGTTGGCAGGTGAGCCGTTGGTTTCCGGCGAGAATTTCAATGGCATTGGATATAACGCCAGCACAGACAAGCTTTATGTTGCCGATGCGGCAGGATTTGCCGGCAATGGAAATATCATGGTGTATGATGTTGATGGGTTGTTGTTGGATGAACAGGTGACTTCTATTGGTCCATTCCATTTTATGTTTAAGTAGTGTCTGTCCATAAAGTTCGCTATCTGCGTTACGCTTGCTCTCAAAATGGTCATCCCGACGATTCTGTCGGGACTCACATTTTTCGAGCTGCGCAAGCCATGATAGCGACCTTTCTGAATCAGACACCAAGTTTATAGACGAATAAGTAAGAACATCGTTATGAGTGGAGAAACCAAAAAATGTCCTAAATGCGGGAACAATTTCGTATGCAACAATCAAAATATTTCGATCTGTGCCTGTATGGAAGTGCCTCTGGATCATGTGACCAGGCAAAAGATTGCAGAACAATACGAGGACTGCTTGTGTGTATCGTGCCTGAAAGAGTTGGTGGCGGAGATAAATGAGATTGAAGGGTAAAAGATTGAAGGGTAACAGATTGAAAGAAGAAGATTGAATGAAATAGATTGAAGAAAACAGATTGAAAATGCAGGTTGATGGAAGATTTAATGGGTAGAGGCTTTTATCAATCTCTCTTCAATCTCTATCAATCTTTATTCAATCTCTCATTCAACCTTAAACTTTGTCGGTGAGGGCGAAGATGATATCTTTGCACACAAATTGAGTAAATATGAAATTTGAAGAATATCACATTTTTGAGGGAATCAAAACCAGTATTTCTAAACTGGGGTACAAAAAACCGACGGATATTCAATTCAAGTCGATACCTCCAATTTTGCGTGGAGAAGATGTACTGGCCATTGCGCAAACGGGTACGGGTAAAACTGCCGCTTTTGCCATCCCCATATTACATATGTTGCAGGAGCGCAAAATTAACAGTCGCCCGGATGGTGTAAAGTGCCTTGTGATGGCTCCCACACATGAGTTGGCGATGCAAATATCAACTGTGTTTACTTCCTTAGGAAAACATACCAGAGTTAAAACCCTATGTATTCATGGTGGTGTAGATCAGGAACCGCAGATTGCCCACCTCAACAAAGGCGTGGATGTCGTAGTTGCCACTCCGGGACGGTTATTTGATTTGGTAAGCCAGGGGGCACTAAATCTCAAACGGGTCGAAATATTAGTTTTGGATGAGGCCGATCACATGCTCGATCTGGGATTTATAAAGGATATTAAAGATTTGATGCGGCATTTGCCAAAAAAACGTCAAACACTTTTCTTTTCAGCGACCATTAACGAGAAAATTAAAAAATTGGCCTATTCCCTGGTGACCAATGCAATCAGAATCCAGATCTCTCCTAAAGATCCGGTGGCTAAAAACATTCAGCATGCTGTTGCCTTTATTGAGATGGATGACAAGCGCTTTTTCTTAGAATATATGATCAAGGAAAATGCTGAAAAGAAATTATTGGTATTTGTGCGCACCAAAGTAAGAGCGGAGCGTGTGAAAAAAGCAATGGAAAGAGTGGATATCATTACAGATACCATACACAGCGATAAATTACAGAAAGAACGGGAAGGAACCATGAAAGCGTTCAGGAATGGGGAGCTGAAAGTGTTGATCGCCACGGAGGTCAGTGCCCGGGGGATTGATATTCCGAATGTAGAATACGTAATCAATTATGATTTGCCCGAAACTTCAGAAAACTACGTGCATCGCGTAGGCCGAACCAGACGTGGCAGTCAAAAAGGACAGGCTATTTCGTTTTACAGTGAAGAAGAAAAGGAGTTGTTGGCGGAGATTGAAGAGAATCTGGGAAAAGGAATTCAGCGATTGGTAATTTCTAAAAACGATTATCAATATACATTGGAAGACTCTGACACCAATGAGAACAATTGGAAATCGCTCATGAATGAGGTCGAGCAGAACGATAAATCCCGAAAAAAGAAAAAATCCAGGCGATAGCAACTTATTCACATCAGAAATTCAGATTGCCAATTCGCTCCCTACTACACAATCGCCCTCGTTTTCAACGAGGGTGTACGAGCCAGGTATTTTCAATGCCATAGATACATTGACGATACAAGCTCCGAGATCACCCATATTCGCTTCAAGAGGAAATGATGAATAAACACAAAACGGGCAACAAAAGTCGTATTAGTTATAATCCCCTCGATTTTTAATAATAATTTGATTTGCCTTGCCGATTTCCTGGATAAACGGCTATATTTCCAATGGCTTTTTTAAGAAAGTCCCGGATCAGAGGGGGACATAATTTTTTACCCAATAGCGGATTTAGAAAAGTTGGATAACGCTATCAAAGAACTCGAAATACAATCGAATGATTTGAAAGATTTTAATAAAGTGTATTCAGAAATAGGGAAATTGAAAGATGATATTTCTAACAGTTTGAGTTTACTTAAAGATAATAATGATGGTTTTAGTGTTATTTCAAAAGAAGTAAAATCAAGATTAGAAGAATCAAAAAAACAGCTTGAAAATCTTGAAAGTGAATTGGCAAAGAAAATTCAAGAACTTTACCAAGACAACAAGAATTTTCAAAAGGAATTAGATGCTTCTTT
>JAUUZS010000459.1 GCA_030589835.1 Cyclobacteriaceae bacterium | reverse complement strand
CTCTCAGAGTCCAGCACACCATAGATCACAAATCCTGTAAGTTGACGAGAATTGATGGGTTTCTCGTTTCCTCCGATGTAGGTGATATCCGGAACCTTGTGCTTTTTTGAATCATTTGTACAATCTGGAATACCCTCATCAAAGATATAGGGCACTTCAAACGTGTTGGTTCCAAACATTTTCAGAAAAATAAAAATGGAGACCGGTATTGCCAGGGTTAACATCAAAAAAAAGGTTTTTCTCATCTCTATAAGCCTATCACGTTCTACCTCACTTCCAGGATTGCACCACCTTCATAGATCAGGGCAATTAATAGCCAAACCACCAAAATCATAGGCAGCACAATAGACCAGATTAGCATCTTTCTCTCATGCTTTAAATGCATGAACTCCGATACAATGTAAAAGGCTTTTACGAAAGTAAGGCCTATAAAAATTGATATCTTCATCCATTTCCAGTGATCAGGCAATGAAAATGCGAAAACAAATTCTATAACCGTAACAATCAACAAAAGTCCTGCGATCTTCCAAAGATTAAGGATTTTTGACCTATCAGCCGCTTGTACTTCAACTTGCGATATTTCTTCTAACATTGCGATATCTGTTTAATTTTAAATCAAGTAGAAAAAGGTAAATACGAATACCCAAACCAGGTCCACGAAATGCCAGTAAAGACCAATTTTTTCGATCATTTCATAATGGCCTCTCCGCTCAAATGTTCCTACCGATGCCTGGTAGAATACGATCACATTCAGCACTACACCGCTTAATACGTGCGTTCCATGAAATCCTGTGATAAAGAAAAATAGGTTAGCGAACAACTGTGGGCCATATTCATTCATGGCCAAATTTGCCCCAAAAATTGTTGTGCCGTCTTCCAGGGTAAGTCCATGTTCCGTGCCAACAATAAAATGTGACCATTCCCATGCCTGGCAAGCCAGAAAAGTGACTCCCCCAATGATGGTCCAAAGCATCCACTTTATTACATTTTTACGGTCCATCCGATGTCCGGCTTCTACCGCCAGCACCATCGTTACACTACTCATAATGAGGATAAATGTCATCAGCCCTACAAAAGCCAATGGGATTGAAATTCCGTGCAAGAATGGCACCGCATCAAAAATCCGTTCCGGGATAGGCCAGTACTCATGTGATGCAACAAAATCCGCCGATTTGCCTTGGTAAGCAGGGTGGCTATATCTCAACAAACCATAGGTGATGAGTAATCCTGAAAAGGTAATCGCATCTGAAAGCAGGAAAAACCACATCATGAGTTTTCCATAGCTCGCCTTGAGAGGTGGAACACCACCTCCCCAAAGATTTTTTTCTGATTTTTCGACTACAGCTGGTGACGCCATGTGTTATGTTTTTATTATAAATAGATTAATAGGAATATATATAAATACAACCAAAGGCCTCCTAGAAAATGCCAATAGGTCATGCACATTTCTAATTGTACCAACTTTTTGGAATGTATTTTTGAGATTATTGAAGACCTGAAGGTGATCAGGAGAAATATTATTCCGCTGACAAGGTGCACTCCATGAAGACCTGTAAATATATAAATGAATGACCCTGACACATAATTGCTGACGAAGTACACATCATTTTTCACTAATTCTGACCATGAAATATATTGGCCAAAAAGGAATAAAATTCCCAAAAGTACCGTAAAGGCCAGCATCCACTTTACCCGTTTCAAGGCATCATTTTTGGCTGCTAAATAGGCCAAATGCATGGTCATACTGCTCATTGCAATGATTGCTGTATTGACGGCAAATATTCCGGGCAACTTAAAAGACAGCCAGTTTCCGTCCGATTGTTTTACAATGTATGCGCTTGTCAATGCGGCAAAAAGCATGACAATAGAAACGATAAACAGCCACAATGCAAACTTTTTTGGATGCATCGAAAGCGTAGCCTTTGGCTCACTGATATGTATATTTTGGTTCACCATTATATTTTATCTACTAAATATGCAATTTGAACAATCGGCAAATAGAGAAATGATCCATACATGATTTTTAATGCTGATTTCCTTGAGTTGTCCCGCATCAAACCAAATGTCTGGATAAGGAATAGCACAGCACATACTGTGGCGATGATGGCAGAATTGATGCCTGCGACCCCGAATGTAGCAGGTAATAATCCCAGTGGCAGCAAGAACAACGTATAGATCATGATATTGATGGCAGTACGCATATCTTTTTTCCCTTTAGCAGGAAGCAATTTAAAACCGGCCTTTTTATAGTCTTCGTCAGCGAGCCAGGCTATTGCCCAAAAATGTGGGAATTGCCAGATAAACTGAATGCCAAATATGATTATGGCCTCATACGAGATATGACCGGTAGCCGCTACCCAACCTAACAGTGGTGGCAAGGCGCCAGGAATTGCCCCTACAAAAACTGCAATGGGTCCTACCCTTTTCAATGGAGTGTACACAAAACAATACAATACCATAGAAAACACTGAAATCAATACGGTCAAAGCATTAGAACTTATAAAAATCATTACAAATCCTACAATGAGTAAGGCAGTAGCATAAACCGAAGCTTCGAGCTTAGATACACGATTTGTCGGCAATGGTCTACCCATGGTTCTTTTCATCACCTTATCATAATCTTTTTCCAGAATCTGATTGATGGTAATCGAGCCTCCACTTACAAGGAACCCTCCTATACAGAAGGCAATAAATGTACTCCAATTGACTATACCATGATTGCCAAGTATGTATCCGAACCCGGATGAAAATGCCACCAAGAAGCTAAGCCTGAATTTCAACAACTCATAATAGCTTTTTAGTTTCATGACCAAAACGGAGCTTATAAGCATTTTTTCTGTTGTTGCGATCATATTAGTTTACGGCTATCTTGCTTTCAGAATTTATTATTAAATACATATAATATAGGGCACCAAAAATAAGGGTGCTGAAAAGCAAATGAATAGGCTGAATAAAAGGTGGTATTCCGAAATACGCCATAACAATACCGCTCACGATTTCTATAATTAGGAGTACCGCCACGTACGGGCCAATTTTTGTGACCACAGTTGATTGATTCCTGTTTTTAAATATGAAATAAAGCAATCCTCCAAATAAACCTAAAATCAGCAGTGAAAATGACCTATGGATCAGAAAGCTAATTCCGGTTTTGCCTATCCAGGTTTCCCGGAGCGCAAAGGACATCTCTGCTGCAACAATATCAATTGCCTCTCTCACCTGTGTGCCTAATATAATCTGGATTCCCATGGCGACTAAACTTAATATGGCCAGCGTGATTATCGTTTTTTTATTTTTTTTCAGGCCTGAATTTGAAGATATCGTGCGAATCCTGAAATTGATGTATATCAACAGCAAAACAATAAAAAGCGCAAGGATCATATGGATGGAAATTATCCATGGCATCAAGTTGGTGGAAACTACAAAGGCCCCGATCCATCCTTCTAATCCGACAAGCACAAACGTGCTTAAGGCCAGATAGAAAACCATTTTATCTTTTTTGTAATAGCTTAAAGAACCGATCATGGTAGCAAAAATCAGCAGCCCGATGCTAGCTCCGGCCAATCGGTTAGCGTACTCTGTCCATGTTTTAATTACATTAAAATCCGCTTCTACCAAAATGTCGCTCTCATTTACAATCCGATTTGCTTTTTCCGACATTCCTAAGAAATTCAAAAATTTGGAAAGGCGCACATTTTTTTCATGTCGGTGATTGGCATAATAATCTTTATAATCATCGGGAAGGTCAGAAATATCGGTTGGGGGAACGAAACTCCCAAAACATTTCGGCCAATCAGGGCAACCCATTCCAGATCCGGTACTCCTGACAATTCCTCCGACCAGGATCAGGAAATAAACTGCGACAAGCGTGATGAAGCTCAATCGCTTAAAAGCCTTATATTTTGTAGCTGCTTTCATTAAGATTTCAACTCCATTTTTTCCTCTTCCACGATGTGTACTTCATGCTGCAAATTCGATTCGGGGGTTTCAGAAAGTGGAACATTCTGTGGTATAAAATCCTCTTTTGCTCCCGGTTTGCTGTAGTCATAAGGCCAGCGATGCACGCTTGGAATTTCTCCCGGCCAGTTTCCATGTTTGGGAATTCTTGGCGTTGTCCACTCCAGGGTATTGGAATGCCAT
>JAUUZS010000263.1 GCA_030589835.1 Cyclobacteriaceae bacterium | reverse complement strand
TTAAAGAATAAGCGATATTTTGATTGCCGTTGAGGGAATCAAGCATTTGGTTAAATTGTTTCATAGCACTTTATTATTATTCGATCAGGTTAATTTTTAAGTAGAAAGATATAAAATGAGTTTTATCCATGTACAAAATAGGAAATTATATTGATTTTATGAATTAGGTCTTGCTTGGGTATACGACAATTTGCAGATATTACTGAAAACCAAATGTGTTACCACGTTGCTTTAGCCCGTGGATAATAAAATATTCCAAATTGGATTAAGCCATAAATTTAGTCGTATTGCTTTGGGCTAAAGCCCTGTTTTCTAATCGTAACGTGCCCACGGGATAAAGCACCGTGGTAATTCACTGCATTTTGTCCTAATCCCTATTCCTTAGTCTGCTTAGGTCATACTTTCTTTGATTTTGGAAAACTCAGATTTAGTAAGGAGCTTATGTGCCAAAGGGAAAAGAATATTATCTTCCCTGTAAATATGCAATTTGAGAAGTTCTACCAATTCAATCCCTGTATTATAGGCAACATCATAGGTTAACATTTGTGAGTGTTTATCAGGGAGTCTGACTGCCAGACCCAGTATGTTAAACGTAAGTGAAGCAAGCTGAATAAACTTAACATGATCATCTTCCATCAGGTCAATGGATGTTTTTGGGATTTCTTCTTTGCTATGCTCTCCAGATTCAATCAAGCGTTGATGGAGAATTGGGAACAAATGTCTTTCTTCCTTACGATTATGTACTAAGATATCGTTGTCAAAAAAACTAAAGAAAGCTGCAAACGAATCATTGATCTCTTTGGTCATTCTAAAACCTTCTGTTTTAAATGCGATCAAAGAAGCTTCAAAATTTTCCAGTTCGCTAATAACCTCTTTATGCTCATTGACCAAAGACTTAAGGCTGTCAGACATGCTTTCCAAATCAACATCGGTAATGGCGTAGTTGATATCATAAGCCTCTGGTGGATCCATTGGTGAAGACTCCTCGTCTGCCTCTATCCCTTTATCAACAATTCTATTAATATGATCCTTTTTATCTGTTTCACTCTTTTTATTTTCACCAATGTCATCAATCCTTTTGCCGGTTTCAGTATCAATTATAGTATATTTCATCCCTGCGTATCGATTTAATCTCAGTTAATAATTAAATTCTCTTCCCGTAAATATAAAGAACATTATCTTTTATCAAGGATTTTTAATCTCTGCTTTTGGCCCCTGATAAAACCACCAGTTAAGGAAAAGGCATATTAAATAATACACGGCAAAACCATAAAGCGCATATTCTGGATTCCCTGCTTTGATTTGCTGTCCGAAAACCTTTGGAATAATAAAAGCGCCATAAGCGGCAATTGCTGAGGTCCAGCCCAATACCGGCCCTGCTTGTTCTTTGCTAAATATATAAGGGATACTCCGGAAAGTTGATCCATTTCCAATACCTGTTGTCATGAACAGGATCATAAAACAACCAAAGAAAGGCCACCAATATTGCTCAGGAGTTGGACTCTCTTTTGCCTGAAGGATAAAATATGCTACTGCTAAGGTGGCAAGGATTTGTGCGATCGTACTAAATGCCGTCACTTTGGCGCCACTATTTATTTTATCAGAAAGCCATCCACCAAGGGGGCGAATCAAGGCGCCTAATACAGGGCCAATAAAAACCCACATCAGAAAATCAGGTGCATTTGGATTTATATATGATGGGTCGGCAGAATCTGAGTAAACAAATACATCCTGACATAATTTTGGAAACGCTGCGGAAAAACCGATAAAGGATCCAAAAGTCATGGTGTAAATGATGGTCATTACCCAATTATGTTTGTTTTTGAAAATAGCAAACTGCTTGTTCAGATTTTCCTTGATCTCACCGGGAGTTAGATACTTCATCAGCATCACAGTAAGGATAATCACAATTGGTAGAACTATCCACATATTTACACCCAGACCTACCAAAAGATACGCGCCAATAGCGGCTGAAATAAAACCCAAACCCACTAAAAGCAAAGTTTTGGATATTCCTGTTATTGTATTTGGTAATTTTGGTGTCCCCGTGATCACATTGTTCATTCCTATAAATGCTGCAATAGCAGACAATGACAATACAGGTACCCAAACCCATCCCGCATTCTGAATGCCTGCAAAAGCCTCGCCAGTCACCTTGACTCCATCGCTATTAAGCGCGCCAAAAAGAGCAAATCCTACAATCCAGGGAATGGTTTTTTGCATCACTCCAACTCCCAGATTGCCAATACCTGCATTTAGCCCTAGCGACGTACCCTGCACTCGCTTTGGAAAGAAGTAGCTGATGTTGCTCATTGAAGAGGCAAAATTTCCTCCACCAAAACCGGATAATGCCGCAAGGATTGCAAAGGTCATGTAAGAGGTATTGATATCACCCAATGCCATTCCTACGCCTATTGCCGGAATTAACAACAGCGCAGTAGTGATTGATATTACATTTCGTCCTCCTCCAATGCCAATAAGAAATGAGTTTGGTATTCTTAAGGTAGCTCCTGCCAAACCTGCAATGGCCGGTAGGGAATAATACAGGCTGTTGATCTCCTTGAGCTTCTCGGTTACCTGATCAGGGCTCATATCCGGTGTGATCATGCCAAAATTATAACCGAACTCTTTTAGTTTGGTGGCTATAATACTCCACATGATCCAAACTGCAAATGCCAGGAGCAAAGCAGGGATTGAGATCCATAAATTTTTTGTGGCAATTTTCTTTCCGGTGGATTCCCAGAAGGATTCATCTTCAACGTTCCATTTACTTATGTTTGTGGACATGACTTATTGTTTAAGTGTTTCTATTAGTCTGATTGTATCTATTTTAAAATTAATACTAGAATCCTCTTCGAAAATTAAAAGATGCGTCCTCGCAATGAGAGACATCGACTTTTCTGAGTGGACTCATATTGTGAAATTAATCATCTTCATAGGCCATGTCATCAGAAAATGCCCCCTTAGGCTCTTTAAGGAAAATCAGGCAATAAATAAAGCTCAATGCAGCGCCTCCTGCAATGATGAAGAAGAAGGTCTTTGCATCTACTATAGAGTAAATGACCAAATATATTACTGCCCCGACATTGCCATAAGCGCCCGCCATCCCTGCAATCTGGCCGGTCATTTTCTTATTGATTGAAGGTATTACTGCAAAAGTTGCCCCTTCAGCTCCTTGCACAAATATGGATGCAGTTACCGTAATTATAATTGCGACAACCAACCACCAAATTCCGTTAAATGCCGGCACAATGGTGGCAACGCCTGTATCATCCAGTGGTCCATACTTTCCAATTAATCCCATCCCCAAAAAACCAATGGCTATTCCAACCATATAGATCAGCATAGTTCTTTTTCTATTTGCCATTTTATCAGAAATATAACCTCCGAGAGGACGGGCAAACAGGTTTACAAAGGCAAAAGAAGAAGCTATTATCCCGGCAAACATTGCGGTCATGATCAAATTTCCTTGGGGGCCGGTGATGCCTGCAAAAACCGACTCAAAAAACATTGGAAGCATAGAAACAACTGCCAGTTCGGCACCAAAATTTGCAAAATAGGTACTGTTGAGTGCGGCCACACTGTTCCATGAGTATTTATCTTCTTCGGGTACACCCTTTTTTAAATATGGCAGGTTCACCTGTAAGACTTTAATGACATGAGCAATGTAAATAACTGCGAGAATGGCGTAGATTCCATAAAGTACATTTGATGAAAGTATAGGCTCTCCATCCATTTTTACACCCCCTATTTTCCATGCCAAAACTCCCATAGCTCCCACTAAAGGAAATGACCATAAAAGGTATTGAAACAAGTCAACATAAGAGCTTACCATCATTGGCTCAGCTTTCTTTGATTTTAATATCGTTTTGCCCATCGGTGCATCCCGAACCAAAAAGTAGTACATAAACCCATATACAACAGATACTAATCCATTTACAGCCATCGCATACCTCCAACCATTGTCTCCGAGACCCAACCAACCTTCCATAACGGTAATGGCTACCCAGGGTAGTGTCATTGCGGCAAATGCAGAACCGAAATTTCCCCATCCTGCGTAGAATCCTTCAGCCCTACCGACCATTTTTGGAGGAAACCATTGCGCTACCATCTTAATACCTACAACAAATCCTGCTCCTATAGACCCCAGTATTAATCGTGAAATAAGTAATTGCATGAAAGAATTACCGAAAGCAAAAACAACTGCGGGAATTCCCATAATAACCATTAAGGCTGAGAAGACCACTCTTGCTCCATATTTGTCAATCAGGGTTCCTACCACTATCCGTGCAGGTATGGTGAGGGCTACATTACATATAGCTAGTATTTTTATGTGTTCTTTGGTGAGCCATCCCACATTGCTAAGCATGGTTGTTGCCATGGGCGCCATATTAAACCAAACATAAAACGTAATAAAAAAGGCGATCCAAGTCCAGTGTAATACTCTGATCCGCTCTTGACTAAAGTCAATCAATTCAGGTTTTTGCATTGTAAATTTCATAAAACATCAAAATTTATAGTAAAAATTTCGTACTCGAATAATACCGATGAGGAGTAAATTTTATGTTCGAAAGGATCGTCATTATAATTGAAAAGAGAAATTATAATACGGACACCCCTCAAAAATAACTAGCCTGAATTTGAACACATACTATACGTAAATGACGACTGCGATAAAATTCATCTTCTCATTCTTACCGTATAAATGTATTGCGAGCCGCTTTGCCTTTCAATGATGCCAAATAGTCGCACGTATGATACAGATCATATTTACCTGAAATAAGGCCCTGGCTAGGATAATTTGAACTTTTTCCGAATTCGCAGTTTTTAAAAATTAAAATTCCATTATCGATATGGCACTTAAATATCAATTCGCATGATCCAAATCATAAAATATAAAATTTCACTACAATAAATTAGATTCTAATTTGCATTAAAAACTGGTATTTCATATCTTCTATTAAACTTTTAATTGCTGAAATAAATAAGTATCTGGCACCAGATTATTTCTATTAAATCATCATTTATAAGCAAATTTTAGAGGACGATTATAAGCGATAAGAATAAACCACATGAAGGAATTGGATCAACATACTTTCGAAAGCACCGAATTGGTGGAGCAGACATTTAGTTACTGGTTTTCAGACCATCAGCATGTGCGTTCTCCATTTCCGGATTACATTCACACAAAATTAAAAGAAAAGTCTACTGATTTATTTTACAATTGGGTATCTCACCTTAACCCAAAAGCAAAAGATGAGGTGAACGACGAAATAGTAGGCGAAAAGTTTGAAGAAATAATTTTTGAAACTGCAACTGGTATGGTGAAAACCGAAGATGAGCGAATTACCATATTATATCCATTTCTTCCACGTATCGGGGATCCAATTCAAAATGAAACAGAGAAAGCACTCAAGAATGAAAGCATTGTAATAAATAGAAACTTAGAAAAGGAGGGAGATGTTTCATATCTTAAAATAGAACTTGAAAATGCGACCACAAAAGAAAATTGGGAGACAAAATTTGAGTTGCCAACATAAACGCCGCTACTTGTAGCATTTGTTATAAAGAACCTCATTTAGATATAACATTGAAATTTTAATAAAATGCTTACCACAATTAATCAAATAGGTACTCAAAGCTGTACAGATTGCAAAGAACTTAATAAATTGTTTTGTGGGCTTAGTATGCCTGAGCGGGAAGTTATTTCTCAAAATAAAAGAAAAAATATATTTAGAAAAGGACAAGTAATCTATTATGAAGGGAATTATCCCCAGGGACTATTCTGTATTTACCGCGGGAAAATAAAAATATCGACCATAGGCAGAAAAGGAAAGGAGCAAATAGTAAAATTTAAAGGTCGTGGAGAAGTATTAGGATACAGGGCTTTGCTCAATGATGAGCCTTATAATGCAACTGCAACAGCGATTAGCGATTGCGAGGTATGCCACATCTCTAAAAACGCTTTTCTGGATACGCTGGAAAAAAGCAAACATCTTTCCCTAAACACCATCCAGCTGCTTTCGAAAGACCTAAAGGAAACTGAACAGAAATTAATAAACCTGTCACAAAAACCAGTAAAAGAAAGAGTTGCAGAGGCATTGTTGCTTTTGAAGAATCATTTCGGATTTGAAAAAGACGGTAAAACAATTGAAGTTAATCTGACCAGAAGGGAAATTGGGGAGATTGCCGGCATAACAACCGAAACCACGATCCGTATCCTATCTGAATTGAGCAAAGAAAAAATCCTCCGGCTTGTAGATAAAAAAATCAGTATCCTGGACATACGACAACTTGTGAAGATCGGCAACAACAACACTACTTTTTAGAGTTTGCGAGGACGTAGCCCGAGCTGCTTGAGCCTTGCAAAATTCTTGACTTATCGATATTTCATAGCTGGCAGGATGTCTA
>JAUUZS010000114.1 GCA_030589835.1 Cyclobacteriaceae bacterium | reverse complement strand
TTATGGATAGATCAAGTGTTCCTTTTTCTCCATACTTTACACGCCTTCCCCCGGCTGATTCATCTCTTGGAAAAAATAATGCATTGTCTATTACGGTGTGCATTCTGTCTCTTTGGTCATAGGTAAAACTATTGTAATTGCCGTAATTGTAATCCATAAAATTAGTGGACAGGAAGCGTTGGTTATCGCAATCAAATCTAAATTCCCCATCGATGGAACTATCTGTATTCACGTAATCCTGAGTATCATTTATATAATCGCTATTGAAACAGGTGGTTAAGGATTCATTGACCCAGGTATGCTCAAGACCCATAAAATGACCAATCTCATGAGCCAATACAGAATTAAAACTTCCAAAATGAGTATTATTGAACATAATTCCATAATAATAATTCAGCTGATAATTTTCATCCGAGGTAGAATAGACTCCAGGCAGGTTCTCGCTAAAAAGAGTGGGGAAAAAAGAATAACTATAATTGTCGTCAACATTAAGGACAAACACATTGATATATTGATTAGCGTCCCACATATTATCGAACATAAACTGTTTTGTATCGTCCCCAAAGGTCTCAAAAACATCAGTAGTTACCTGCATTCTGTGAATGCCCGTTTCCGCCAGTGCGACTCCATCCGGATCCTCGCTTGCCAATTCAAATTGAATGTGACTATTTACGGCATTCATACTTTTGGTTAAATTATCCTTGTGGGAATTGTCATAGGCGTTGTTTATCAGCGTCAGTTCTTCTTCTACATAAGTTGCCGGCAGATTTTCTGGCGAACCCAGAGGATCACCATTGTGAACAATATGAAAAATAATGGGCAATATATTGGTTTCTATGGCCACGTCTTCCCGCGATATAATTTTCAGCACATTACTTTTAATGCCATGGGCAACCAACTGTACGTTTATTTCGCCCGGAACAGAAATGGGTATGTCTGTCAAACGGGTATAGGTGATATCATTGGCATTTAATTCGAATAAATTCAGATTCACTTCCTCATCTTCAAAATCCCATGCCGTATATTCAAAATTATAGCTGGTTTTTCCTGCCAGTGCATATAAATTTCGGCTGTCGTCTGATAGTCCCAATGCTATGCGTTTAATCCCACTTGTAGGATCCAGGACTTCTATATCCACCATGTTACTCGTTATTCCCCCCATAGATATGGACACACTTACATGACCGTTAGGGAAATCTGTGAGCAAACGGCTACTAATTTCTTGCCCATCTACATGAAAATCAAAGGTATGGATTACGGCATTCAGCTCATGCACATTACCAAGTGTGTCTGTAATGACCGCATTGAGGTATGAGGAAAAATCCAGTGTATCTTCATATTTAATGAATACTGAATTTTGGTCTTTTAGTGAAATCTCAATGTTGTCGACCGCATTTTTCAATGGAAGAACAAATATTTCAATTGTGTTGCTCGATAGTTCACCAAATGCTGGATAAGCAATTTTAACTTCGTAAATCTTCTCAACAGACAAATCAATTTCGGCATCTAAACTTAAGGAATCATCGATCCAGATTTCTGCTTTTATGGCATTCCCCAGTTCGAGTTCATTTCCCGATTGATCAAGGAATTTCACTTCCAAATCAAGAATCTCCTTCCTGTCGTCAACAATAAACACATTTTCATCGATGCTGATTTCTAAACCTTCAATACTACTCAGCACCAACGAATACTCAACTTCCCGGTCCTTCACACAGGCAAAAACAATTAAAATTACGAGTAGGGACGAGAAAACACTAATATGCTTCATTACAATACAATTACGAGTTTTACCTGGTTAATGCTATTTTCAAGATTCCCGGAAACCACATACTCCGACAAGGATTTTTTATATCTTACTTCCAGTAATTTACGGCCTAAATAAATCCCCACCCCAAACACCAACCCATATTGCTGCTTATTCGTTTCAAACCTGATATTTTCCAGGATCTGCCCATTGAGCGTAGTAACCTCCTCAGAAGAAATAATATAATTGTAAAAACCTCCTACGGATATCTCAGGACTCACTTTATCGCCCACACAGAATACAACAGGAAAAAAATTAAACCCGACATTATGGTTGGTAAAAGATATTTCGGAGGAGTTAAGATCGTCACTATACACATTTGACAAGGACTGATACTCGTATAATGGCCCGAACCTTAAATGGTAATAATTTGACAATCTCCAATCAAACACAAATCCGAAACTTCCCCCAATTGTATAATCCGATGCTACTTCCAATGCCTGAAGATCTCCATAATTGAAATACTTCATGGACATTGCAAGGTGAATGCCAAATTTAAATTTTTGTGGCTCAAGGAAAAGGCTATCCTCAAACTGGCTGGCCATTACAGGTGTAATAGCAAAAAAAAGACAAAAAGCATAAACCATTGCACTTTTATGCCTTCTACTCATGGTATTCATTCTAAATAATTTAATCACCTAATTGTCCATCAATCCTTAAATCAAATCACACTCATCATTGATTGGTTTTCATACAAAAATAGTAACCTTAATCGATGGGAAATTAACCGGCCTTTTGATTAAGTTTGATTCGCTTTTTTTGTTTCACTAAAAATATATCCAAAAGGTAGCTTTGTAAATTTACATTTAAAATGTAAGTCACAATAGGGTTATTTGAAAGGTCTCAATTAATGTCTTTTTTTTCATTCACCTTTTACCTTTTCGCTTTTAGCGAAAGCTCTACCTTCCATTGTTCAAATTAAAATCGGCCTAAATTTTTCGACTTTTATTTTCAATTATGTTAGCTTTGCAGCTCGAACAAAATCAAGAAAATATGAAAGCATATGTATTTCCGGGTCAGGGGGCACAATTCCCAGGAATGGGTAAAGATTTATACGACAATTTTGAGAAGGCAAAAGTACTTTTTGAATCAGCAAATAATATGTTGGGTTTCCGTATTACAGACATCATGTTTGATGGCACAGCAGAGGAGCTGAAACAAACCAATGTCACACAGCCGGCCATTTTTCTACATTCGGTATTACTTGCCCTGATTTCAGATGATTTCCATCCCGACATGGTTGCAGGTCATTCTTTGGGTGAATTTTCTGCGCTTGTTGCAAACAGGGCACTCAATTTTGAAGACGGCCTGAAGCTGGTCGCAGCAAGAGCCAATGCCATGCAAAAAGCTTGTGTAGCAAATCCTTCCACTATGGCAGCCATTATAGGCCTTGACGACCAGGTGGTAGAAGATGTATGTGCTGATATTGATGAGGTAGTAGTTGCTGCTAATTATAATTGTCCCGGTCAACTCGTGATTTCCGGATCAAATAAAGGCATCGAAATCGCTTGCGCTAAAATGAAAGAGGCGGGAGCAAAAAGAGCATTGCCTCTACCTGTGGGTGGGGCATTTCACTCACCACTTATGGAGTCGGCAAGAAAAGAACTTGAAGAGGCCATTAAGAATACGAAATTTGCAATTCCAATATGCCCGGTATATCAAAATGCCACTGCACTGCCGTCGGCAGATATTGAAACCATAAAAGAAAATCTCATTGCACAGCTGACCGCCCCGGTAAGGTGGACTCAGTCAGTACAGAAAATGGTGGCAGACGGTGGTACCGAATTTATTGAGTGTGGACCCGGAAAAGTCCTTCAGGGATTGGTAAAGAAAATCCATCGCCCGGCAGAAGTCAGAAGTTTATAACCATCCTCCAAACCTCCAAGGTGGGGTGTAAATTTTGCTTGACCCGGCTCCCCCTCAGAGTCACATGAAATGGACTCTGAGGAATGAGGAAGTGTTTACTAATCAAATATGGGGTGAAGGTATTTTTAAATATCCCACATGTTTGACAGCCCACCTTGGAGGCTTCGCATTTTTATTTAATAGATGAATTGTGCATTTTAGTCTTTCAAATCATTTTGAATAACCATGCTCGCAGTTGTTTTTGTCATTTCCATACTCCTTTTTGTCTTAGCCTACCGATTTTACGGCAGGTTTCTGAACCGCCATTTTGGTATTGACGACAACCGTCCTACGCCCAGTCACACAGACTATGATGGCATAGATAGAGTCCCTACAAAAACTGCGGTTCTGCTGGGGCACCATTTCTCCTCGATTGCTGGGGCAGGCCCCATCGTTGGGCCGATCATCGCTGCAGCAGCATTTGGGTGGGTGCCGGCCATTTTATGGGTCGTTATCGGATCAATATTTATTGGTGGCGTTCATGATTTCTCTTCGCTAATCGCATCGATCAGGCATAAAGCCAAATCCATTGCTGAAATTGCCAAAGAATACATGACTCCTTTGTCCTACAAACTATTTCTGATTTTTATTTGGATGGCACTGGTGTATGTCCTGGTGGTATTTATAGATCTTACCTCAACTACTTTTGTGTCGCATGGAGAAGTTGCTACTTCCTCTACACTTTTTCTGTTTTTAGCAATTATTTTTGGATTGGTTCTTTACAAATTCAAAATACCTTTATTCCGAGCGTCTCTGGTATTTGTTCCACTCGTATTTGTAGGAGTTTGGATTGGCTATGAATTCCCACTGAATTCTTCCGTTTTGCCGGTTTTTATTCAATCCAACCCAGGTAAATTTTGGAATATCCTTTTGATCATTTATGCATTTATCGCCGCCATTTCACCGGTATGGGCACTTCTTCAACCAAGAGATTATCTGTCGTCTTTTTTACTTTATGCCTCGTTAATTGGTGCTTTTATTGGAATTATCTTTGGCGGTTTTAATTTTCAATACCCGGCATTCACCACCTGGGCCGATATTGACAGAGGCACCTTATTCCCAATACTATTTATCACCATTGCCTGCGGGGCATGCTCAGGATTTCATTCCATCGTAGCCTCGGGAACAACCTCCAAGCAATTGAATTGCGAAACTGATGCCCGGAAAATTGGCTATGGAGCCATGCTCATCGAAGGGCTGGTGGCGGTTATTGCACTTTTTACGGTGGCCATGCTGGTGAAAAATGATGCCCTGGTACATCAGGCTCCCCTGGTAGTATTTGGCAACGGAATGGGCAATTTTCTATCCATCATTGGAATCCCTTTTGAAATCGGATTGTCCTTTGGCATCCTTGCAGTATCTACTTTCCTGCTGACTACATTAGATACTTCTACACGATTGGCACGGTATATTCTGGAAGAGCTACTAAATCTCAACAGTTCTGCATCGCGATATTTGTCTACCCTCGCGACTTTAGTGCTTCCCCTGGCCTTCACATTCATCACCTTGCACGATGCATCGGGCGACCCAATTCCAGCATGGAAAGCCGTATGGCCTGTCTTTGGCGCCACCAACCAACTCCTTGCGGGACTTGCGCTTCTGGTTGTTTATGTGTGGCAAAAACGAAAAGGAAAAAAGACCATCTTTATCCTGATCCCTATGATTTTTATGTTGAGTATGACCTTATGGGCGCTTACCCAACTTGTCTATCAATCCGGCTTTTCGACCATAGGAATCATCTCTGCAACTCTACTCATCATGTCAGTGATCCTTGTTTTCGAAGCCATTAAAAGTGTATTCTTCAAAACAACACCTCTCGTACCTTAGATAGGATGGTGCTAGGTGCCTATACGCCAGTTCCCAGTACCTAGTACCCAGTTCCCAGCGCCTGGATCCTGCACCTAACCGTTCAACAATTTGTCAATTGACGAGTATGCCACAAAGTGATAGTTTGGCCTTGCCTTTTTATACACTGCTAATGCTATGGCTTTTCCTTTTTCAGACTTTGCAAGCTCCTGATAAATCGGCATTAAAAACTTGCGTCTTCCGGTGTGAATCAGGAATTGCTCCATAGCTGCAAATGAAGGTTCATATGAATAACGTGCACAAAGCGTAAACCAAACACCCAAAATCTCTGAATTGCCACTTAAAGTAAAATGATACTTCTCATCTAATTGTACCATTGAACTCAATGATAGGTCATCGGGAAGGTTCTTGATAAAATAAACCCACTCATGGCTTGACCACTCTTTTGTATTAAAAGATCCATTGCCCTTTCTCCATTCAGCAATGGATTGGTCAACTTTTTCAAACCTGGTAGATACCACAACAGGCAAGGTCTCAGGAAGGCCAACACCATAAATCCACTCCTTCAGATCTGAAACCGGCTCAATGTTATTTTTTTGAAATAAATTGATATCCAGAAAATCAAGAAATGCTTCTGTGTGATTCGATTTAAAAGCATGTTCCTTAAAATATTCAATAAGAAATGCATCAAATTTATTGCGGCCAACATATTCCTCTAGATACTTCAGAAAAAAATACCCTTTATCATATGCAATAGCGGTCATGCCATCATCCGGATTTCGTCCGTTCAAATCCAGTTTGAGCTTCGTGTCATTTAAATTTCCCTTGATTTCAAATCCTTCTACTTCCTCCAGTAGTCCCTGGAGGCTTAGCGATGCCAACATATCCGCATAATCCTTCCCTTTCAATGCTTCCATAATCCGAGTTTCAAAATAAACGGTAAATCCTTCATTTAACCAGAAATCATTCCAGGTGGCATTTGTTACAAGGTTTCCCGACCAGGAATGCGCTAGCTCATGAGCCACAAGTGAAGTAAGTGACTTGTCACCGGCAAGGATGGTAGGCGTTGCAAAAGTGATCCGCGGATTTTCCATGCCTCCAAAAGGAAAGCTAGGTGGAAGCACTATCAAATCATATCGATCCCACTGGTATGGACCATACAATTTTTCTGCAATGGTCAGCATTTCATCCATCTCACTAAATTCATTCTTTGACTTCTCAATCATGGAAGGTTCGGCATAAATCCCTGTGCGCTCTCCTATAGAGGCAAATTCGATATGCCCAACGGCCAGGGCCATTAAATAACTGGGAATTGGCTGGTCCATTTTAAAATGGTAAACACCATCATCACTTGAATGTTGAGGATTTTCAGCACTCATCAAGGCCAAATACCCTTTTGGCACCTGCACTTTTGCGGTATAGGTAAATCGAACCCCCGGGGAATCCTGCAAAGGAATCCAGCTTCTGGCGAGTATGGCCTGAGATTGAGTGAATAAGAAGGGCGCCGTTTTATCGGCCGTTTGGCCGGGCTCCAGCCACTGAAGAGCTTCCGCTCCCTGGCCTGTCGAATAGCTTATAATTACTCTATCGTCCGTATCATTTAACGCAATTTCCAATGCTGACCCAAGATGTTGGTCAGCTACTCCCAAGACAAAAGTTGCCTTTTCTCCATGCGGATAGCTCACATTATGAATATCCAAATCTTTTGTATCCAATATTAATTTTTGCGCTCCCGCCCGTTTATCAAACTCAATCTCTGCAATGCCCTGAATGAGTTTCTGCTCAAAATTGACCACCAAGTCTAGTTTCAGATGCGTTACAACAACTTCTTCCGGTTGTGAATACGAATGAGGATCTGACACTCTTTTTTCCATAACTGTAATTGCTTTATCCTTTTTGCTTTTATTCTGGCACGAAACCATACTTAAAATTATAGCAAGTATAATCCCTGCTGCTTTACTCAATCTCCACATATTCCATATTTATCCTTGCTAATTCATGAAATTTTTCCAATTAGCGATAAAGTTTTGAACCCAAGGTCAATATCCTGATTCATCGCTAGGCGGGCACTTTAATGTGCATTAAAAAATATCATTCAATATTTCCTGCATTTTGCAGGTTAATGATGCGAAAATCATCATTTATTATCAGAACCTAAATATAGGCCTTCATTTTTTTTACCTTTACTTTTTTTTATGTTTAAATAAATGGTTCTACCACGAATTTAATGAAAGATTATAGATAGTGTCAGATGTCGGAAGACCGGAGACCGAAGTTAAAACGAGTAAAAAGTCCAAAGTAGAATTAAGAAACGTTAATAGTTGCTTATATAGAAGCCTCTTCTTCCGACTCCTGACTTCGGTCTTCCGTCTCTTACAACAAAGGTTTCCATTAAAATAACAGTAGAACCAAATAAATTAATGAAAGAGGCGATTCTGGATGGATTTAATTTCGCAAGTAAACTAAACGCACATCGTGTGAAAAACGCCTTGGCTACCTACCGAGGATTCAAAAAAGCGCAACAAAGCAAATCATTGGTACATCCAGGCCTTCCTTACAGTATTTCAATAGAACCTACTACCGCATGCAATCTTCGGTGCCCGGAATGCCCCAGCGGACTGAGGTCTTTCTCCAGACCTACCGGAATGATGCAGCAAGACACTTTTAGAAAGGTGATCGATGAACTCCATGAGTATTTGGTCTATTTAATACTTTATTTTCAGGGAGAGCCCTATTTAAATCAGGAATTTTTAGATGCTGTCAACTATGCGCATACCAAAAAAATATATACGGCGACTTCAACCAACGGTCATTACTTATCGGAGGATCTGGCTTTGCAAACGGTAGAAAGCGGATTGGACCGCATAATCATTTCCATGGATGGAACAGATCAAGCCAGCTATGAGCAATACAGGATTGGAGGGCAGTTTGAGAAAGTGGTTGACGGAATTGCCAACTTGGTCGCTGCACGAAAAAAAATGCGTACAAAAACGCCTTTCATTATTCTGCAATTCATCGTTTTTCAGCATAACCTCCATCAGATAAAAGAAGCCAAAGCGCTTGCCAGGAAGCTTGGAGTTGATAAGTTTGAAATTAAAACTGCACAGATTTACGATTTTGAAAAAGGATCAGACCTTATTCCCGATCAAAATAAATACAGTCGCTACAGGCAAAATGACCAACAGCAATATTCCATAAAAAGTGGTCTGATGAACAGTTGCTGGAAAATGTGGCATTCCTGTGTTATGACCTGGGATGGCGATATCGTTCCCTGTTGTTTTGATAAAGATGCCCGATATGTAATGGGCAACATTCATGATCAATCCTTTAAAGATATCTGGAATGGAATTCCGTATCAAAATTTCAGATCACAATTATTCAAAAACAGAAATGATATAGATATATGTAAAAATTGCACCGAGGGATTAAAGGTCTAGGTGCTAGGAACTGGGTGCAGAGCCATCTTCCAACTTTTCCACTGCCTCCTGCCACTGCAACTACCTACTACTACCAACTGCCACTTTCTTTCACTGCCACTTTCTTCCTGACACTGCCACCTGCCACTTTCTTTCACTGCCACTTTCTTCCTGACACTACCAACTGCCACTTTCTTTCACTGCCACTTTCTTCCTGACACTGCCAACTGCCACTGCCTACTACCACTTTCTTCCTCCCTTCAAACCGCAAACCCTTTCACTTCCTTTTCTCTGCAGCTTGCTTAGGCAGGCATTTATCACAATGACCATCATCTTTCCCAGCCTGCATTTGTCGATAGATAAACCTACCCAAATAGATCAATGCAGCAATGAAAATTACGGTTAATAGTATGTTTTGAACCACAGTAAGTATATTTATAAACTATAAACTGATTTCAATAAAATTGGTTACTCTTTTAAGCTGGTACGGCTCCATTGCGTATCAAATATTGATATGACAAACGTACGAAAGAAATTGCCGCTTTAGGGATTCAGAAGTTAATGCTTCGAAATTCTGTGAAAAAAAATCTGCCTTTCCCTGCAACTCCCTAATTTTAAATCAACTTCTATTTAGAGTCTGTCCATAAAGTGCTTGATTTTTGAAATGTTGAGATTTTTGATGAATTTTTGGCTTTCTCAATGCAGCAAATGCCTGAGTATTAGGCAAATTG
>JAUUZS010000326.1 GCA_030589835.1 Cyclobacteriaceae bacterium | reverse complement strand
GGTTACCTTTCCGATTTCAATACTAACGTTATAGTCCCATCCAAGAAGGTGATAAAATTTGCCTCCGACGGTAAAGTAATATTTTTTCATGAGCGTGGTATTGAAATTCGGGACATAAGGATACTGCCCCTGGTTCACGGGATTCAAATTATTTACATGATGAAATTCATACATATATCCACCACCAATTCTAAACCGATCGATATCAAGATGCAGGCTGACGTTTAACGGGATACTGGTACCGCTACCACGATATTTATTTTCCGAACTATCTGAATACAATATATTGTTGCCATAGTCTGGCCCAACCAGGATAGAATCCCCGACCCCTACAGGGGCATTTAACCAATCTACCACACCCACATATTTTAAGGCATCACCCGTGAGGGTATAATCACCAAGCATAATAAGTTTTTCTGCTGACTCCAATACATCAGCCGCAACCACATGGCTGTAGAATGTCCTTCCATACCCAAGCGAAATGTTCAGGGAAAACTTGTTCAATATCGCTGGAATAGGCCCTGCTTTCTTTATTCTACCTCCTTCCCATCCCTGATAGGCATGCTGATATGGATTGAATCCCTGACCATACGTCAGATGTGAAAAATGAATTGAAAGTGCAAGGATGATAATTATATAAAACTGCTTCTGCATTAAGGTCTGCTCGATTTTATAGTGTCAAAAATATGAAGGATCAATGAAATATCTCATTACAATAATCTAAAATACAGTACAACGCTCCCATATATTACTATTTAATACCTTTCCGCAATTATTATTGTTGAAACAGAGGACAATTTTGCACCTTTGAAGGAGCAGAAGCTTCTCGGAAAACGCATATGCTTTTTAAGCTATTATCAAATTGATACTTTTATATTTATAATTATTTCTAGTCGTTGAGGAAAACAGGCTTCAATTGTGCGCTGTTTTTTCATTACATCAAACAATGATATATCTCAATAACATTATTAAATCATATAAAACCGGAGGACATTCTTTACAGGTATTAAAGAAGGTAAATCTTGAAATCGGAAAGGGTGAGCTGGTGTCGATCATGGGCTCTTCCGGATCGGGAAAATCAACTATGCTTAATATTTTGGGGATATTAGATGGTTATGATTCTGGCACTTACAAGCTAAACAACACGCTCATCAAAGGTCTTTCTGAAAAAAAAGCCGCCTACTACCGCAACCAATTCATCGGATTTGTTTTTCAATCGTTCAACTTACTGTCGTTTAAAAATGCCATGGAAAATGTGGCCCTTCCGCTCTATTACCAAAAGGTAAGTCGAAAAAAACGAAATACTAAAGCACTGGAGTATCTCGATATGGTGGGTTTGCGCGATTGGGCACATCATATGCCATCTGAAATGTCGGGTGGCCAAAAGCAGCGTGTGGCCATTGCAAGATCACTTATCTCAAATCCTAAAGTTATTTTAGCGGATGAACCGACGGGGGCGCTGGACTCCAAAACAACCATGGAAGTAATGGATATCTTTAAAGATGTGAACAAAAAAGGCATGACATTAATAATTGTTACGCACGAAAATGAAATAGCTAACCTCACTGACAGGGTAATTTTTCTGAAAGATGGAAGCATAATTGATCAGGAAATCCACCTCGCCTCATAAGATCCGCAAATATGTTTTCTATAGATAACTGGCAGGAAATACTTTTTACCATTCGAAAAAATAAGCTCCGTACTTTTTTAACAGCATTTAGCGTGGCTTGGGGTATTTTTATTTTAATGATTCTTTTAGGTGTCGGCACAGGCCTTCAGCATGGAGTGGAATATGATTTTCGTGACGATGCTATAAATAGCATATGGATAAGCGCAGGACAAACCAGCAAGCCGTTTAAGGGAATGAAATCGGGCAGAAGGCTCACGCTAAAATCAGATGACTACCAGGAAATCAGGGATAAGGTAAAAGGTGTTGAATATGCCGCTACCCGTTTTTTTTGCTGGGGAAATTTTACCGTAAGGTATAATCAAAAATACTCCTCCTTTAGAGTGCTTGGCATAAGCCCTGAGATGATGTACCTGGAGAATCAACGCCCGACGCTGGGAAGGTACATCAATGAGCTCGACATGAAAGAAAGGAGGAAAGTAGCGGTAATTGGCACTAAGGTAGTAGAAGGCTTATTTGATAATAATGAAAATCCTATTGGCAAATGGATCGATGTGCGCGGTGTTAAATACCTCACTGTTGGGGTGTACGAAGACGAAGGGGATGAGGGCGAAATGAAGAATATTTTCATCCCGCTTACTACAGCCCAGCTGGCATATAATGCAAAAAATATGGTACATACGATAATGTACACTGTAGGCGATGCCTCGGTAAAGGAAAGTAGGTCTATGGCGGAAAAAACCAGGGCTTTGCTTTCGGAAAAATACACCTTTGATCCTACAGATGAAAGGGCCATGTTTATCAGGAATAATGTAGATACCTTTCAGAAATTCAAAAATCTTTTTGTGGGAGTAAAATTGTTTTTGTGGGTTATCGGAGTATTCACCATCATCGCAGGGATTGTAGGAGTGAGCAACATTATGTTTATCGTCATCAAAGATCGAACACGGGAAATCGGTGTTAGGAAAGCAATTGGAGCACCTCCCGGATCAATCATAAGATTATTCCTCCAGGAATCTATTCTGATCACAATGGTTGCCGGATATATCGGACTGATCACCGGTATTGCCGTAATCGAATTGATAAAGTGGGTGTTGATCGAATTCGCTATAGATGCACCTTATTTCCGTGATCCGGAAATCGACTTGTTCACAGCCGTATTGGCCACCATACTATTGGTGATATCCGGAGCCCTTGCGGGGTATTTTCCCGCACGAAAGGCTGCCAAAGTAAATCCTATTGTCGCATTAAAAGATGAATAATACCGATGTTCGATATAGATAAGTGGCAGGAGATATTTGGAACCATCAAAAATAATAAGCTACGCACATTGCTTACGATGTTCGGCGTATTCTGGGGAATATTTATGTTAATGATATTGATGGGTTCGGGAAATGGCCTGGAAAATGGTGTGAACAAGGAATTCCGGGGCTGGGCTTCTAATAGCGGCTTTATCTGGAGAGGAAGAACAACGATGCCGTATAAAGGTCTGCAACCCGGCAGATATATTGATTTTTATAATGAAGATCGGGAAATATTATTAAATCGAGTGCCGGAGTTAGCCTATCTGGCTCCACGGAATTCCCGGCAAAATCCAGGAAATAATGTAAGCCGGGAAAATAAATCAGGTGCCTTCAGGGTTTATGGTGATTATCCTGAAATTCAACACATACAACTCATGGACATCACCAAAGGCAGGTATATCAATCAGTTGGATATAGATAACAGAAGAAAAAATGCTGTGATTGGCGAATATGTAACCAAAGTGCTTTTTGAAGAGGATGAAAATCCGATAGGAAATTATATAAAGGTCAACGGGGTGTATTTTCAGGTAGTTGGCATTTTCAAATCTCAAAGAGATGGCCAGGAAGCAGAAAGAGATGAGCAAACCGTTTTTGTCCCTTTCACCACTTTTCAGCAAGCATTTAGCAACGGAAACAGCGTGGGCTGGTTTGCCTTTACAGCCAAACCCGGCTACTCGGTTAGTGAAACGGAGCAAAAAATATTAAAAGTATTGATGGAGATTCATCACATACATCCTGAAGACATCAATGCTCTGGGGTCTAGCAACCTGGAGAAGAACTTTGAACGGATCCGTCGATTATTCAATGGCATAAACATATTTGTGTGGATTGTAGGAATTGGGACTTTGATGGCCGGTGTAATCGGTGTCAGCAATATTATGCTCATCATCGTGAAAGAAAGGACCAAAGAGATCGGGATAAGAAAATCATTGGGTGCAACACCATTTTCCATCACGGGACTCATCATTCAGGAATCCATTTTTATCACCATGATCGCCGGTTATCTGGGGCTGGTTGTGGGAGTGCTGATATTGAGTGGCATATCATATGGAATGGAGGAATGGAATATTGAAACCGGGATGTTTGCCAACCCGGAAGTCAATCTGCAATCGGCCATATTTTCGTTGCTGGTTTTGGTGGTTTGTGGTGCCCTGGCAGGATTGATCCCTGCGACCAAAGCGGCCCGGATAAACCCGATTGAAGCACTGCATTCGGAATAGGGTGGGAGTTAGAGGTTAGAAGTTAGAGGTTAGAGGTTAGAGGTAAGAAGTTAGAAGTTAGAAGTTAGAGGTTAGAGGTAAGAGGTTATAATAATTGAAAAAGAAAATAAGCATGATGAAAAAAATATTGGGAATAATGATAGCATTGATTTTAGTAGCCAGTTTTTTTGGCGTGGGATATATTCTCATCAAAAAATCAATGAAACCAACAGTAATTTATACGAGTTCATCCCCATTTTATACAAAAATCATCAGTAAAACTGTCGCCACAGGATCCATTACGCCTAGAAGGGAAATAGACCTGAAAAGTCAGGTTTCCGGTGTGGTAGAAATATTATATGTCGAAGCCGGTGAGATCGTAAACTACGATGATGTCATTGCCAAAATAAAAATAATTCCGAATGTTGTGATGCTCAATAACGCTGAAATGAGATTAAAAACAGCGCTTATCAATTTCAAGAATGCCCAAATAGAAATGACCAGGCAGGAGAAACTATTTAATGAGCAAGTGATTTCTGATCAGGATTACAACCAGTTTTTGCTGGAGTTTAATCTTAGAAACCAGGAAGTGCAAGCTGCTGAAAATAATTTGGAACTGGTGAAAGAAGGTGCCTCTAAAAATACAGGCACGGTTTCCAATATCGTAAGATCTACCGCCGAAGGCATGCTGATTGATGTTCCGGTAAAAGAAGGCTCCTTTGTAATCGAGTCCAACACCTTTAATGAAGGAACCACCATTGGGACGGTAGCCAACATGAAAGACATGATTTTTGAAGGGAAAGTAGATGAATCTGAAGTCGGAAAAATCAAAGAGGGCATGATCCTGCAATTAAAAATCGGAGCGCTACAGGATGAACAAATAAATGCCCGGCTGGAATACATTTCCCCAAAAGGGATCGAGGAAAATGGCGCCATTCAATTTGAAATTAAAGCCGCAGTAAATCTTAAAGACAGCTTATTTTTAAGGGCGGGCTATAGCGCCAATGCAGATATCGTGTTGGAGGAACGTGACAGTGCGATGGCTGTAAATGAAAGTGATTTGCTATTCGATAACGGCAAAATTTATGTTGAGGTAGAAACTGGGGAGCAGGAATACAGAAGGCAGGAGATCGTAACGGGCCTTTCGGATGGGATCAATGTTGAAATTCTTTCAGGAATACATATCGGACACAAAATCAAGAAGCAATAAAAAAAGGCCTGATTTGCATCAGGCCTCTTAAAATAAGTTTATGTATTTGCTACTTTATGGCAGCAACATATCCATCAAATTTAGCTTTCATATCTGCATCAGCCTTGATAGCCGCTTTTGTAGCTTTATATGTTGCAGCTCCCATCGCATTTGATGCCAACAGCTTCACAACGTCCGTAGCAGCTTTTTTCTTCTTGTCAATCTTTTTATTTACCAT
>JAUUZS010000328.1 GCA_030589835.1 Cyclobacteriaceae bacterium | reverse complement strand
CAATTTTAAGTATAATTATCATGAATTCAAAGCTACACTAGACGAGTTCAAAACCGACACGGAAGGGTTGTATTTTATAAATCAGTCGCGAGGCCCGGCAACGATCCGGTACATGAATTTTATTGAGATCGAAGACCGCGGCCAGGTGATCGGATATGTATTGCTGGATCTAACGCAAAAACGCCTGGTGCCGAATTCAGTATTTCCACTTTTGCTGAGCGAAAGCCGATATGCACAACAAATTGATGGCTCGGAAAAATTTAGCTACGGAGTGTTCAATGGTAGTACTCTCCAATACAATTACGGCGAATTTAACTATAGGAAAAATTTTCCTGACTTCGTTGCGCATTCTGATAAATTATTGAATGATGATGTCCTGATACAAGGTTTTAATCATAGAGCATACAAAGGTGAAGGGAACAAGATTGTGATCATTTCAGCAAAAAAGGCAACTATCGGGGTTTGGTTTGCGAATTTCAGCTTTCTTTTTCTTGTGTATGTGTTCTCGATTTTACTTATTCTCATTACTCTAACTGTATATCAGGGAGTAAAGAAGATAAAATTGAATTATGCTACAAAAATTCAGCTATATCTGAATTTTGCATTTTTTGCGCCACTTATTATTGTAAGTGTCACAACCATGAGCATTATTATTCAAACCTTCAAAATCTCCTTAGAAAATCAATACCGGGAGTATGCCGATAACCTAAGCGCAGAAATTTCAGGGCCACTGAGTGATTACGGGGCTCGGGAAATTGATAAAGAAGAGTTTTCGGAGTTGGTTTTTCAGATAGCTGAAAATGCCGATTTAGATATAAATATATTTAATAGTACCGGGAGGATGGTTGCCTCTAGTTTATTCCAACTTTACCAAAATGAAATATTTTCTTTCAATATAGACCCCAATGCCTATATAAAAATTGTTGAGGATTCGGAGTCCGTTTTTGTGCAAGAAGAGCAGGTAGGATTATTAAATTATAAAAATGTGTATATGGGAATAAGGTCCTTTGATACAGGTGACATTATTGGCATTTTAAGCCTGCCATTTTTTGCCTCTCAGCAGGATCTGGAAGAAAATATTGTGGAGATACTTTCGAACATCATAAATATTTTCACCTTCGTATTTATCATATTCCTGTTCATATCTTTTTTTGTTTCCAGAGGCCTGACCTTCCCTTTGCAGCTCATCACCCAAAAAATCCGGCGCACTACATTGTCCACCTATAATGAACCTCTTAGCTGGAATTCTGATGATGAGATCGGACTTATGGTTACTGAATACAACCGCATGCTGTTAAACCTGGATACGAGTAAAAAGGCCCTGGCAAAAAGTGAAAAAGAAAGTGCATGGAGAGAGATGGCCCGCCAAGTGGCACATGAGATAAAAAACCCACTTACACCCATGAAATTGACCCTACAACATATGAAGCGTGTGATTGATGATGAATCAAATGGAGCGCAGAATGATACTAAGCTGAGGCAAATAAATACCCTATTGGAGCAGATAGAAACCCTGAGTGGCATTGCTACTTCCTTTTCTGATTTTGCCACCATGCCCGAGCCGAAAACAGATAAACTGGATGTGAGCCTATTATTAAAAGAAACGATAGACCTGTACAACAAAAAAGAATTGGGACAGATCATTACCACCATCAACCAAGGAAAATTTATGATAGAAGGGGATCGCAAATGGTTGGGAAGGGCTTTTTCTAACCTGATCATAAATGGATTTCAGGCAGCGAACGATCCGCTGTCAGCAAAAATTGAGGTAAATTTATATGTAGTAGAGTCCGGGAATGTCAGAATCGAGATCCGAGATAATGGAAATGGCATTCCAGAGCATATTCAAGACAAGGTTTTTATACCTAATTTCAGTACCAAATACACCGGGTCAGGCCTTGGCCTTGCCATTACAAAAAAAGGAATAGAACATGCCAACGGCAAAATTTGGTTTAGTTCTAAAGAAGGTTTGGGTACTGTATTTTACATAGACATACCTCAATACCCTTTGTGATGGGGTTACGGCGGTTCAATTTGAACCATACTCTTTATTGTTCGTGTTAACCTTGGAGCAAAGGATTTAGCAATTACTTCAACTCCCTATCAAATCAGTCGAATGTATCTTGCTGCATTTGGGTGTCAAACTTATGATCGCCTGGATAAAATCAGCTCTTATAGTGATGGGGCGTTCTTCAAAAGTATTCAGCACATTTTAAGACCTGCTTATTGGCTTGGTTCCTGGGGCATCGAAAAGGGTTATTTAAGGCAATTCAAGCAACTATCTGGAGAAATCCATTATAAATTCACAATGATAAATACTTATGTATGGTTTGGTAACATTGTATTAATTGAAAATTATATTAATTCAATAATTTTAAACTTTTAATTATAATGCAACTAATCAAAAAATATAGTTAGGCAATTGCATATAATACGTATCAGGAAACAATAATTGTTTTGAGGAAATTGAAACATACTATTGAATACTTTTAAACCTAAATGAGTGGAAAATATAGTAGAAAATAATGGTGCTGATCTATTAGAGGATCAGGTCAATAGTAGAAAAGGAATAGAACCGGGAAATCCATTCGATAATTTTTTTGATGTAAAACAACAATATCAAAAGCACAATAAGCTATTAGGTTCGCGGCAAATAAAAAAGTTGGAACAAATCAGAAGAACCTATGAAGGCGGTGTTTATATATTTCATCAGGCACTTGATTTTAAATCCGGGCCAAAAATAAAACTTGATGGCAATTCATATAAGATGTTGTCCAGTTACGATTATCTCGGATTAATTGGTCACCCGGATATCGAAAAAGCATCAATCGAAGCCATTCATAAATTTGGAACCGGATCGGGAGGAGTAAGACTTCTTACCGGAACGAACAAACTGCATCTCGAATTAGAAAAAAAGTTTGCAGAGTTTAAGGGCACTGAGGCTTCAGCATCTTTCTCTTCAGGATATAATGCAAACCTGGCCGTTATATCTACATTGATGGAGACCAAAGATATGGTTCTCGTCGATAGCAAAATTCACCAGAGCACCATAGATGCATGTAAATTATCCGGTGTACCTTTTCGTAGATTCGAACATAATAATCCTGATTCCCTTGAACAACTGCTGAAAAAGTTTAGTCCAACAAGAAAAGTGATGATTATTTCAGAGGGGATGTTTTCTATGGATGGAGACATTTGTGATTTGCCAAATATTGTATTGTTAAAAAATAAATACAACGCTTCCCTGATGATTGATGAGGCACACTCATTGGGCGTATTGGGCAAAAATGGAAGGGGTGTTGATTCTCACTTTAATATCCCGCCAAAAGAGGTTGACATTTTTGTGGGGTCATTTTCAAAAGCAGTACCGGCAAATGGTGGTTTTATTGCTGGTAGCAAGGAGTTGGTTATTCTTTTGCAACATGCATCTTCACCCTATATTTTTTCTGCCTCACAAAGTCCATCCACTGCTGCATCAATCATAGCAACGCTAAAGGTTATGGAAACCGAGTCGTCACGATTTGATAAACTCTGGGCAAATACTGAATTCTTTAAATCCGGATTAAATAAAATGGGGTTTAATACCGGCGATAGCAGATCTCCAATTATTCCCGTAATTCTTGGCTCAGACGAAACAGCACTTGGGACCTCAAGAAAACTTTTTGATTATGGTATTCTGGCCACACCTGTTATATTTCCTGCAGTACCGAAAAATGAGGCCAGGCTGAGACTTTGTGTTACTGCAGCCCAAGACAGACCCTTCCTTGAAGAGTGTCTTAGGATATTTGAGAGATTACGTCCTGTGCAGTAGTTAAAAAAACACTTGACTTGACACCAGGGTCATGCTCCCGGCTCATCATCATTGTTAATGTCAAGAGGAATACTTACTGCAAATGTACTGCCTTGCTGTTCTAAGGATTGACATGTAATCGACCCTTTTAAACGGTTGAGGGTTTCCTTGACAATATATAGACCAAGGCCTGATCCATCGGATTTTTCGGAAGCCCTGAAAAACATATCAAATATATTTGGCTGATATTCTGTAGAGATACCAGTGCCATTATCAATAACCTGAAACAGGACACATTTCTTATCAACGGATGCCTGCACTTTCACAAACCGTTTTGACTTGCTGGCATCATAGTATTTAAGTGCATTGAATATAATATTATGAAGAATTACCTTTAGCCTGTCCTTATCTATCTGGATCTCGAGATTCGGATCAATTTCAGTTTTGAATTCAACTTGTGATTCCTTTGCAAGTAATTCAAATGGTTTCTTTATCTCTTTTACCAATTCAAATAAATTAACGGTATCATGTGACACTTCCAGATGAGTATTCCGAGAATAATTAGTGACTTTTTTGATAAATCCATCCATGGCTTTAATCCGGTTGGTCATCAAATCATGATACTCATCCATTTCTATTTTATCCTCAGTCATATTGGCGAGGTTTATCAGACCTAGCAAGGTAGTTAATGGCGCCCTCATATCATGAGAAGCGCGATATACAAAGGAATCTAACTCTTCATTTGTTTTCTCCAGTTCCAAATTCTTATCTCGCAGTTGTTGTTCTGCTGTTTTGCGGGCATGAATATCAATTATTGAGCCCACAGCCTGGTTAGCACTGCCATCCATCATACTAATAATCCCGGAATCTAAAAACCACCGAGAATGACCATTCTTCAACTTTAACTGAACCTGATTTTGATAGCGGATTTGATTCGTAATGTTTACATTGGATCTGGATTTACCTGCTTGGTTATCAGGAAGAATCGCTGATCGAATTGTGCGCAAATCGATATTAAGTTCATCATCTGAATTATACCCCAATAGGCTCTTATACCTCAAACTCGTAAATACGGTATTGGTGTGCGGGTCCCATTCGTAAATTCCTGCCTCGGTACCATCAACAGCCAGGGCATAGCGGTTTTTGCTTTTTTCGAGTTCTTTGGCAAGGGCTTTTAGTTCTTCCTGTTTATTTATTAGTGAAGATTCAGATTCCTGATTCCGGTTCATTACAAAAAGCAATACCAGGACTGAAGAAAGTAGTCCCATAATAAAATTTACGGTAAAACTGATCATTTCATAATTCTTATCTTCTTTGGGGGCTTCGATTGGCAGATCTTCACCAAAATAAGCGATGGATGCAAGCACTAGACTGAGTCCGACAAACAAGATTCCAAGACGCTTATTAATAGGATTTAGCACCACTATTCCTATAGTGGAAGTGGCCACAAAATAGAAAAAGGCACCTCCTTGCGAATCCTCCAGTGAGGCGATCAGAAATGCAAGCATATTTGCTGTCAACAACAGCAATACTGAAGAATACAGATATTTCCGTTTTCGATTCAAATAAATGATCAGGAATGAGGCGACCATTCCGCCAAGATACCAGGCTATATATACGAACACACCGTTAAGTGAATCGATAAAAATGTATGTAAAGCAGATTGCCCCAAGTAATAAACCCAGTTGGGCTCGCAACAAAGCATACTTGTACTCAATACGGGATTCGATTAGCTCTT
>JAUUZS010000291.1 GCA_030589835.1 Cyclobacteriaceae bacterium | reverse complement strand
GAATAAAAGAGGTATCTTTTGATGAGCTAAGAGTTGATGAGGTTAGACTAAATATTGGTAGAAGTTATAGGAAAGTTGTTAAAGAAATCTTGAAAAGCCATAAATAAAATTAGACCACAACTACTGCCACACACAATAAATGTCGGCGTTACAGGGCATTTGATTTTCGCACCATAATCGGATAATCACGCATCATATCGTATCACATAAATCAAATGGTTTTCGTATAAATACGTATCATCGCTAAATGGAAAGTGTATATACCTTTAAAGTAGATATTGATCGGGACTTGATTTCGGCAATAAGTCAATTAGATAGATTTGATGCTTCTTGGAGTACGATTGAAAAGCGAGAAGGTCAGAGTTTAAAGCAATTAAAGTCAATTGCTACAGTACGAAGTGTTGGTGCATCTACTAGAATTGAAGGTTCTACTATGTCAGACGAGGAAGTAGAAGTATTACCCAAAGAAATAGACAAAACAAAAATTGAAGATAGAGATTCTCAGGAAGTAGTTGGGTATTTTGAAACATTGGATTAATTTCTTTTTTATTGCATTGAAAAATATTCAAGAGCAATTGATGATTAAGTTAGAGTTTAAAGGAGTAGATTCTAAATTGACCCCGAAAGAGAATTCTATAATGACATTTATAGGAAATCATTCGGGAAGTAGTTCAGGTGAAATTTCTAAAAAAATAGGAATACCAAGTCCAACTGTAAAACGAATTTTAAGTGGTTTGTTGGATAAAATTTGATAGAAAAGCATGGGATAGGAAGAGGGACAAATTATACAATAGGATAAACGCCCTGTAACACGCGCCCATAAATAATTGCCGTATGGTAGCAAATTCAAGGGTTGTAGCCGGCAGGTTTGTTGTTGCTATGTGGATTTCTAATATTCCATATTCCCCTCCGTGTACCACCTGGCATATTTGATGTAATTGTTGGCTGTTTTTAAGAAGACGCCTTGTAGCTCTTCACCCACTTTTTTTATTTTTTTTGCCGGAGCCCCCGCATAAATATACCCTGATTCAACGATCGTATTTGCCAATAACACTGCCCCCGCAGCAACAATAGATCCGCTCTGAATTACCGCATCATCCATTACCACAGCGTTCATACCAATCAGTACATTATCTTCGATGGTACATCCATGAACAACCGCGTTGTGTGCAATCGACACATTACTACCTATGACAACTTTGGCTTTTTTATAGGTACAATGGATCACTGCTCCATCCTGAATGTTGGTATTATCGCCTATTTCAATGGAATGTACATCACCTCGCACCACGGCATTGAACCAAACGCTACAGTTTTTTCCCATGGTAACTTCGCCAACAACCGTGGCATTATCTGCAATAAAGCAATTCTCTCCGAATTTCGGTTCGATTCCTCGAACGGGTAATATCAAAGCCATAAGACATTCTTTTTTTAGGCAACAAAAGTATAATCAGCAAAGACATAATTAAAGTAATAATTCATCTTTCTTGTTACATCAGAACAATATCATCACCTGTAATAAATAAACGAAGCATAATTTTGTGAATTAAGTACCTTTGCACATCAACGTACAATATGGCAAACAGAAGTAAGCAAAAGTATCCATTTTCAAAAGAGCAAATCCCCCAATTATTGGCTTGGGTGGCAGGACAGGATTATTTTTCTTTTTTAAATGGAAATGAATATCCTGCACTTCACGGTTCTTTTTCTGATGTGCTTTTTGTTGGCAGAAGATCTTTTATAGAAAGTAGCGAAAACTCATTCTATAAGCTAAACCACCTGATTCAGCAATCTGGCGATTGGCTATACGGATATTTTAGCTATGACCTGAAAAATGAAATCGAAACATTAGAGAGTAATAATTCAATTTCTATTCCAGTCAATCACCTTGGTTTTTATGTCCCTGAAATCATTATACATATAAAATCGACTGAAATTATCATTGAATCTTTCGATGATCCGGAAACTTGTTACCAGGAGATACTAGCAAAGGAAACCAACGTAAAACCGCAAATGCAAGGTATCGGCTCTTTGACGTCTTCTACTTCCAAAATACAATATATGGAGAAGGTGCAAAAAATTAAATCGGATATTGTTGAAGGGGAATATTATGAGCTGAATTATTGCATTGAGTTTACTGCTGACACCACATCTTTTGATCCCGTAAATTGTTACACGCGATTAAATGTCCTCTCTCCTATGCCATTTTCCTCTTTTATGCGAATTGGAGAAGTGTATCTTATTTGTTCTTCGCCAGAGCGGTTTATAAAAAAAGACGGCGACAAGATTATTTCACAGCCAATAAAAGGCACAATGCGAAGAAGCTTTGATAAAAAAGAAGACGAAGCGCTGAAAATGGCCTTGAAAAATAGTAGTAAGGAACAAGCAGAAAACCTGATGATCGTAGACCTTGTGCGCAATGATTTGGCGAAAAGCGCACAAACAGGCAGCGTGTCTGTTGATGAACTATTCGGAATTTATACCTTTAAAAAAGTGCATCAAATGATTTCTACTGTTTCTGCTACCCACAATTCAAGATGTTCAACAACTGATATTATTAAACATGCCTTTCCGATGGGAAGCATGACAGGGGCCCCAAAAATCCGTGTTATGGAAGAGATCGAGTCATTGGAGCATTCAGCGCGGGGGCTGTACTCCGGGGCGGTAGGATATTTTTCTCCCGATCAAGGCTTTGATTTTAATGTGGTCATAAGATCGATAATATATCATTCAGAAACCGGTAAAATCTCATTTCATGTTGGTAGTGCCATAACGAGTGATTCAGATCCTGACTTTGAATATAGTGAGTGCTTGCTGAAGGCGGAGTCCTTGTTGGAAGTATTGTCCTGAACGTTTTTTTTCAACATTAAAACTTATTTTGATTAATAGTTTCTCATGTTATTATAATGGAAAACTTTGCTTCAAGAGCCAGAAGCCTGCCTACTGGCCCAGGCAGGTCTGAAGCCAGGAGTCGCCAGCCTGCCGGCGAGGCAGGGAAGAAAAGAACTCCAAAATCAGCAAATGTTAATGTTTCTTATTCCTTCATTGGTTTTTCATCTTTTTTTTACTTCTGTCTCCGGTCTTCCGACTTCTGACAAAATTTTCAATCTTCCATTAAATTCATGGTAGAACCATTAAATATTTAACCCTGCCAATCTGTCATATTGCATTCTTGTTTATTATATTTGCAACCTGTTTTCTGAAACAGCATGAAATCATAAAGAAACGAATGAATAAGGGAATAAGGGATATTGGTGTAATCTCAGAAAAAGAAGAAAGTTGTGAAACTCAACTTAAAAGTGCAGAAAACAATACGGGCAGCGTAAAGAAGCTTTATATAGAAAGCTATGGCTGTCAGATGAATTTTTCCGATAGCGAGATTGTTACCTCTATTTTGGCCAAAGAAGGTTACGACACGACTTCTGACTCTGCGGAAGCAGACCTGATCCTGATAAATACCTGTTCCATTCGGGATCGTGCCGAGCAAACCGTTCGTAAGCGCCTGAGTGTGTTCAATGCCTTGAAAAAGAAACGACCTGATATAACAGTTGGCGTTTTGGGCTGTATGGCAGAGCGCCTGAAAAGTAAATTGCTGGAAGAGGAAAAAATTGTTGACATGGTCGTTGGCCCTGATGCATATCGCGATTTACCAAACCTTGTCAATAAAGTGGAAGAAGGCCAAAAAGCCGTAAATACCTTTCTGTCCAGAGAAGAGACCTATGCAGATATCAGCCCGGTGAGATTGAATTCTAACGGAGTAAGCGCATTTATTTCCATCATGCGAGGGTGCAATAATATGTGTTCTTTTTGTGTCGTTCCCTTTACCAGGGGAAGAGAACGCAGCCGTGATCCTCAATCTATCATAAAGGAAGCAAGAGACCTATTCGACAAAGGATTCCGGGAAGTTACCCTGCTCGGACAAAATGTCGACTCATACAATTGGTTTCCAAACCATGAGCTCAACGGGAATGGAAAAGAAAGGGTAGGTTTTGCCGGACTATTAGCACAGGTGGCAGAAATTCATCAGGATCTGAGGGTTCGATTTTCTACTTCTCATCCAAAAGACATTACAGATGAGGTGCTTTATACCATGAAGCGCTATGACAATATTTGCAAATACATTCATTTTCCTGCGCAAAGTGGAAATACCCGTATTCTGGAGTTGATGAATCGTACTTATTCCAGGAAAGAATATCTGGACAAAATTGATTCGATTCGGGGGATACTAGGAGAGGAATGCGGGATTTCGTCTGATATGATTGCCGGTTTTTGCTCTGAAACGGAAGATGAACACAAGGATACCCTTAGCCTGATGGACTTCGTGAAATACGATTTTTCATATATGTTTATGTATTCTGAGCGCCCCGGAACCTTAGCGGAAAAAAAATATAAAGACGATATACCGGAAGAAGTAAAAAAGAGAAGGCTAAGTGAAATAATTGATAAGCAACAGGAATTATCGCTGGCCAGGAATAAATTGGATTTACACAAAGTTCATCGCGTATTAATAGAGGGATTTTCCAAAAGATCCGAAGCACATTTGCAGGGCAGGAATAGTGCAAATAAGGTAGTTGTTTTTCCCAAGTCCGGTTTCAAAAAAGGACAATATGCAAATGTACAGGTTCATGAATGTACCTCGGCAACACTTATTGGTGAGTCAGTTTAGTATAAAATAAAGAAAAAAGATAAAGTGAACGACCCTGAAATTCAAAATATAAAACAAAGATTTGGGATAGTCGGAAATGCTCCTCCGCTTAACCACGCCATTGAAGTTGCCAGCCAGGTGGCACCAACGGATATGACGGTACTTATTACAGGAGAAAGTGGTAGCGGCAAAGAATCTTTTTCCAAAATCATTCATCATTTAAGTACCCGAAAGCATGGAAAATTTATAGCGATTAACTGCGGGGCTATTCCGGAAGGTACCATTGATTCAGAACTTTTTGGCCATGAGAAAGGCTCTTTTACCGGGGCGTATGAAGCCAGAAAGGGATATTTTGAGGTGTCCAACGAGGGCACCATCTTCCTTGACGAAATAGGAGAGCTGCCTGTGGCGACTCAAGCCAGATTGCTCAGGGTTTTAGAATATGGTGAGTTTATAAAAGTCGGCTCTTCAAAAGTACTCAAAACCAATGTGCGCGTCGTGGCAGCCACTAATGTTGACCTTTTGGAACGGGTTGAAAATGGAAAATTCAGACAGGATTTATACTATCGCCTAAATACGGTTCCAATCTATGTACCTGCATTGCGTGATCGCGGAGCAGATATTGCCTTATTGTTTCGGAAATTTTCTTCAGATTTTTCTGAGAAATATAAAGTTAAGCCGTTATTCCTGACCGAAGACGCAAAGATATCGCTCACCAAATATCGTTTTCCAGGAAATATCAGACAACTAAAAAATCTGGCGGAACAAATATCAGTCCTTGAAATAAACAGGGAAATAAATAGTGAAAAGCTCTTAAAGTACCTTCCGTCAAAAAGCAATTATTTGCCGACCCTCTATCAGCAGCAACCTGAACATGAGAAAAGCGGCTTGTCGGAGCGAGAACTGCTGTACAAGGTGCTCTTTGATATGCGAAAGGATGTCAATGAATTAAAAAAACTTGTACATGGCATGATCAATGAAGAGGTAAGGGAAACAAACGGAATGGAAAGTGCCAGTGCACAAATTTTTCGGCCTACACCCGAACCCACTGTTTCCAACGAGATAAACCCAAGTCCTTTTGTCATTGACCCTGCCGAAAATGCGTATGATTTTGACAATATTGAGGATATTTCCCATGAAACGGAGCGTGACGAATCATTATCCATAGAAGCGAAAGAAAAAGAATTGATTATTAAAGCATTAAGAAAAAATAATAATAAAAGAAAGTACGCTGCCAAAGACCTTGGAAT
>JAUUZS010000333.1 GCA_030589835.1 Cyclobacteriaceae bacterium | reverse complement strand
AGTATGCAGGAGCATTGCACACAGATCAGGGCGATGCGGTGTTAGATAATGTCGTGATTGAAAACGATGAATTGGTATGTACGTTCGAATTTATGGACTATACCATCGATATGACAGGAACATTTGCAGGTGATGCGTTTACAGGAAAGTGCTCTGTAGAATACAATGATTTTCCTATGACTGCGGTTCGCAAGCAATAATATTTGAATCAGCGTAAAACAAAAAAAGGGCTCAAAGCCCTTTTTTTGTTTTACTAAATAAATGCCAATTTGCTACTTTAACGAAAGCTCTTCGATAATGCTTTCAATTTTTTTATTCAGCGCATCCTGTACTTTATCAAAATCTTCTTTCCTTTCCAACTGATCTTTTACGCTGAAGTAAAATTTGATTTTTGGCTCTGTCCCGGAAGGTCTGGCAGATATCTTGGTGCCATCTTCCGTGGTGTACTGAAGCACGTTCGATTTCGGAAAGTCAAGTTTTTCTGTGCCTCCCGAAGCCAAATCCTTAACTTCACCAGACAGGTAATCATATACCTTAACAACAGGAGAACCATGAATAGTTACAGGAGGGGATTGTCTCATCTCCTTCATCATCTGCTCAATTTCTTCTGCCCCGGTTTTTCCTTTTCTGGTTATAGAAAGTAATGATTCTTTATAAAATCCAAATTCTTTGTACACTTCGATCAAAAGATCAAAAAGCCCCATGCCATTATTTTTTGCCCAGGCAGTCATTTCAGCAAGTAAGGCGCATGAAGAAATGGCATCCTTGTCACGCACAAAGTCGCCCGACAGGTATCCGTAACTTTCTTCACCGCCGACAATAAATTTTTTCTTGCCTTCAAGCTCCTTGATCACCGCAGCGATAAACTTAAAGCCCGTTAAGGTTTCGTATGCCTCTACTTCAAAGGTTTTTGCAATATCAAAGATCAAATCAGTGGTCACGATGGTCTTAATGATAAATTGACCTCCATCAAGCTTTCCTTTTTCAGACCACATTTTCAGCATATAATAAACCAATAATGAAGCGGCCTGATTTCCATTGATCAATTGAAATTCGCCATGGTTATTTTTTGCACCAATACCAACCCGGTCTGCATCAGGATCAGTAGCCATAATAAGGTCAGCATCGATTGCTTTGGCTTTTTGCAGGGCAAGACTCATCGCTTCCGACTCTTCCGGATTAGGATATACCACTGTCGGGAAATTTCCATCAGGAGTAGCCTGTTCTTCGACAATGTGTATATTTTCAAATCCATAACGCTTCAATATTTCAGGGACCAGCGTAATTCCTGTCCCGTGTATCGGGGAAAATACAATTTTAAGATCTTTTTGATGTTGAATGGTTTCTGGGGAAAGGGAAAGGTTTTTAACTTCCTGTAGGTATTTTTCATCAATTTCTTCACCTATTTCGATTATTAAGGAAGGGTTTTTAGTGAATTTTACCTCATCAATACTGGCAATTTTATTTACTTCATTGATCACATTCACATCATGGGGAGGTGTTACTTGAGCCCCATCATCCCAATAGGCTTTATAACCATTGTATTCTTTAGGATTGTGTGAGGCGGTAAGCACCACGCCACTTTTGCAGCCAAGGGTTCGAATGGCAAATGACAATTCTGGCGTAGGCCTGAGGGAGGTAAAGTAATATACCTTAATGCCATTGGCCGAAAACACTGCGGCAGTCGTTTCTGAGAAAAAGTCACTATTGTTTCTGCTGTCATAAGCAATAGCGACACTTATTTGCTGATCTGGGAATGCTTGCAACAGATAATTGCTCAATCCCTGGGTCGCTTTCCCGATGGTATACTTGTTTACCCTGTTAGAGCCAATTCCCATTATTCCTCTCAGCCCTCCGGTTCCAAATTCCAGGTCTTTATAAAATGAATCTATCAATTCAGATTGGTCATCTGCATCCAGCATTTGTTGAATGTCGTTTTTGGCTTTCTGGTCAATATTGCTATTCAACCATTGAGTTGCTTTTGCTCTTACTTCTAAGTCCATATGTGTCGCTATTTGGAAGTTATTTTTTTAATAGTGCTAAATTAATGCATTGAAATGTGATTGTATGCATCAAATTATATTAAAAAAAAGATAAGGTTCAATTGCTAATTTGTGGGATATGCACAATCTGGGTAAAAGACGAGATTATAGATTATTTTATTTGAAAAAGGAGATTCTCAAAATTCCTCACTGCACCACAGGAAGTCAATATTTATATAAATCAACGTGTCAACAAACAGACGATTAAAATTTCGATATTTATCAAATAACCATAAATTAATTTGCATTGGAAATAGAGTTTTTGAAATTTTGCAGAACAAAAAATAGCAGCATGGACATAATAAAACTTAATGACGATCTTTGTGAACTTGTCAGCAGGAGAAACCTACTTGCTTCTCTGGATTACAACGATGAGGCCTACGATCGGGTAGAAGAAGATTTGCATGATTTCGAAGATGATTTTCTTGAAAAATATGATGGATATCTTGAAGAAGCATTCCAAACAGTTCATAACACACATTTCCCGGATACTGATGTATTGTTGCCTATTGCCTATATCGCTAAAAAGTATATTGAAAAGACTAATGATGAGGGAAATATGTCCTATGGCGTTGGGCCAAATGAGGGTGTTCTTGTTGAATCAGACGATTATATAAACAATGATGTGCGCCTGATACTTGTGCCTTCACCACTAAGAATTGTGATGACGATTGATAATACCCAACCTAAAGTGGTATGGGAAGTGAGCTAATACTAGGCTCTGGGGTTGAAACATTACTATCTCCTGGTTTTACATTATATGATTTGAGAGATTGTTATAATTCTAACAAAGCAAAACTACGCAATTGGGGATTGAATCCTCTACATAGTAGCTCATTTGCAGCAGATGAAAAATTAATTTACAACATTAGAATAGCGAAGTGAATCTTAAGGTGCATTCACCCAGTACCTAGAGCCTAGCACCTAGTACCTAGCTAGAACCCTATTTTTTTCCTAACCCGGTCTAAGACCCCTAATCCGATTTCACGGGCTTTTTGTTCCCCTTCTTCAAGCTTTTGGATGAGCTCGTCGGTGTTTTCCATATAATGGTCAAATATTTCCCTTTCTGTCTTCATCTGATCCATAATAAGCTCAAATAGTCCTTGCTTTGCATGGCCGTATCCAAAGTTACCCCCTTCATAATTGCTTCGCATTTCTAAAACCTGTGCCTCATTCGCAAGCAATTTATACAGAGCAAACACGTTGCAGGTATCCGGGTTTTTGGGTTCTTCCAATGGTGTGCTATCCGTCACAATCGACATTATTCGTTTTCTAAGCTGTTTTTTAGGTAAAAATACATCAATGGTATTGTTGTAGGATTTGCTCATTTTATTTCCATCAATACCGGGAATGGTCATGACCGTTTTATCTATTTTAACCTCTGGAATCACAAAGGTCTCCCCATATTTTTTGTTGAAAGTATTTGCGATATCACGGGTGATTTCAAGATGCTGCTGCTGGTCTTTTCCTACAGGCACATAATTGGCATCATACATGAGAATATCGGCAGCCATCAGTACAGGATAGATAAATAGCCCTGCGTTCACATCAGAAAGCCTGTCGGACTTATCTTTGAAACTGTGGGCATTCGCCAACATTGGGTAAGGTGTAAAACAGTTTAGCAGCCAGGTGAGCTCGCACACTTCGGGGATCTGGGATTGCCTGTAAAATATATTGCTTTCGGTATCAAAACCAAATGCAAGCCAAGCTGCAGCAGTAGCCAGTGTATTTTCTTGTCGCTCTTTACCGTCTTTTACCGTTGTTAAGGAGTGAAAATCAGCTATAAAAAAAAGCGCTTCATTCTTTGGGTCTTCCGACAATTTGATGCCAGGTTTTATTGCCCCTAATATATTTCCTAAATGAGGTCTTCCGGTACTTTGTATTCCAGTAAGTATTCTTGCCATGTCAATAAAAATTTGCGCAAATTAAGCAAAGAAATTACAAAGTGACTAAAAAATCGTGTGCTAGTTCATTTTTGTTCCGTTAAACTTTACTTTTGTATCATTAAAAAGTGCAGGCTTACCAGCTTGAAAATGTATTAATTCAAACACTTATGAAATTCAGAATTTTATTATCCATCGCATTCATATTTTCTTTATCAACTATACATGCTCAACAACCGGGCAAGTTTGATTTTGAAATCGAAACCCATGATTTTGGGAGTATAAAGGAAGAAGACGGCTCTGTTGAGTATAAATTTGTTTTTACAAATATTGGTGATGCCCCCTTGATCATACAGGGGGTTCGGGCATCGTGTGGTTGTACCACTCCGGGGTGGAGCAAAACACCTATTGCACCAGGAGCACAAGGTTTTATTGCTGCCAAATACAATCCTAAAAACAGACCTGGGTCATTCAGGAAGAGCTTGTCGGTCACTTCAAATGCCAATCCAAATCCTAAAGTCATCTACATCAAAGGGATTGTAGAAATAAAACCACGCACCCCTGCTGATCTTTATCGGTTTCAGGTCGGTGACATGAGATTTAAATACCAATCGCTTAATATGGGAAAAGTAACTACCGGTGCACCATTAACAAGATCTTTCGATCTTTACAATGATGGCGACGCTGATATCACTTTTCTGGATACCACTCAAAAAGCCGATCACATCACCATAAGTTTTCAGCCACAGGTTGTTGCCCCTAAAGCAAAAGGAAAAATGATCATCACCTATGATGGAGCAGGAAAAAATGACCTGGGTTTTGTCTCGGATCCAATCAGGATTTATACGGATGAACAAAATAACGCAGAGAAAAGTTTGCGGGTAGTCGCTACAATTGAAGAGTATTTTGCGCCAATGACACCGTCAGAATTGGCACAAGCGCCAAAACTGGAATTTGATAAAACTATCCACGATTTTGGGGCCATAAAAGAAAATATGTCTGTCAAAACAGAATTTGTTTTTATTAATAATGGTAAATCAGAACTGAACATCAGGAAGGTGAAGCCAAATTGTGGTTGCACGGTTTCAAAACTTGACAAATATACCTTACAGCCAGGAGACAGTAGTAAAATGAGCGTAGAATTCAATTCTGTTGGAAGACGGGGAAATCAGCAAAAGTCAATCGTTATATTTTCTAATGACCCAACAGCCCCATCACAAAGGTTAACCATCAAAGCAAAAGTCTCTGACGCAAGATAGGGAAGGTGGTGAAAGGAAAAAGGTGAAAGGAAAAAGGTGAAAGTAAGAAGCTAAAAGGTAAAGGCTGAAAGGAAATAGCTGAAAATAAAGGGGAAAAGGATTCATTTCTAAATTATAATTCAATCTCATACAGATTTCTTTATAATCTATCTAAGCCATTTTCAATGGTTATTTTTCCAAATCAGGATCAAAGGCTTCGTGATTCTGATTTGGAAAATTTCAGGGCAGCTACCTGT
>JAUUZS010000210.1 GCA_030589835.1 Cyclobacteriaceae bacterium | reverse complement strand
TCAGGATACAGTAATTAGAAACTTCGCTATCCCGGTTGATATGAATCATGATACCTCAACTTTTTATTTCACATATCATGGGTTTACGGATACGTTGCAGCTGCATTATCAACGTAACGTCATTCAAAATTTTGATGGTGTTCGGATGAGATTAAGTGATATTGGTGTAAATAAAGAAATCAGTACCTTTGACAGTTTAAGGGTATATTGTCAAAATGGGAATTGTAGTAATGATCAAACCACGATATACATATATTTTTAATGTAATTTTTATCATTCTTGGATTAGGATTAATCACCTTTTCCGCGAATGCTCAAATTGAGAGAAGCCCTCAATCGGATACCCTTCAAATTGATCTTTCCGATTCGCTTAATGTGTTAAACTCAGCTACCATCTCTCCCGAATCTATTGTGATAATTGATAGCTTAAATAAAAAGAAGTTTTTTTCAGGATTAGAAGTGGTAGTTGATTATGGGAAACTTCTAACCTTATGGACAAAATTTGAATCTAAATATGAAGCTGGAATAAATTTGCGTTTTTTTGAGCGTATTGTCCTGGCTGCTGAAATGGGTTATTCAGAGCTGAATCCACTAAAGGCCTATGATAATGCATTGTACTATACGGTAACGGGATCATATGCGCGGCTTGGTCTGGACTATTATACCGCATACGATCCAAAAAGTTTTTATTATGCCGGGTTCAGATATGGAATGAGTGTTTTTGAAGATGAAGGAGTATTTCTCTTTGATAGTGAGTATTGGGAAGATTATGAGGAAGGATTTGGTTCGACGGATATTACAGCCTCATGGGCAGAAATTATTTTGGGTACAGAAACTTTCCTAAAAATAGGAAAGAAAAATAAGGAAGACCCAAAGAGTAAATTACTAATTGGTTGGAAGTTCAGGTTACGTATTCTTATGGATTTTGAAAACAGGGAAGAGCCCCGGATATATTCTATACCTGGTTATGGGCGTACATTTGATGACGTGGTCCCGGCGATTAATTTTTATATAAAGTATAGATTTGGAAACTAAATATCCCACTCATTATTTAGCGTACCTATAGCGTGATAAGCAGTTAAATCAAATGAAACCGGAACTACAGAAATGTAATTGTTGGCAATGGCCCATTCATCGATATCCTCTCCCTTATCCTGATTAACGAAACTGCCTGTAAGCCAGAAATATTGTCTCCCGGTTGGGTCAATTCTTCGATCAAATTCTTCCTGCCATTTCGCCCTGGTTTGGCGGCATATTTTTATACCTTGAATAGGATCTTTTTGTTTTGTAGGGAAGTTCACGTTTAAAGCCACTCCTTTAGGTAATCCGGTTTTCAATACCTGGCTGGCAATTTTTAAAACGTGCTCTTGTACATGCGAAAAGTCAGCTTCCAAAGAATAATCACATAAAGAGAATCCAATGGACGGGATATCTTCGATGGCTCCCTCAAGAGCGGCTGACATTGTGCCACTATAAATTACACTTATCGACGTATTACTCCCATGGTTGATGCCACTGACCACCAAGTCTGGCTTTCGATTTTTCAAAGCGAATCCTTTTGCAATCTTCACGCAGTCAGCTGGTGTGCCAGAACATTGATAGGCTTGCACTCCTTCGAATACATGTGATTCACTCAGCCTAAGCGTATTTCCGATAGTGATCGCATGTCCCATGCCAGATTGTGGGCTATCGGGGGCAACGACGATGACTTCGCCTAATTCCTGCATTAACTCAACAAGAATCCTTAGTCCAGCAGCATTTATTCCATCATCGTTGGAGATAAGTATAAGTGGTTTTGACATATTTTAAAAATATAAATTAGCTGTCAAGAAGGGCATTGTAGTAGGCAGTTACACGAACAAGGTCGCGCATTCTATCATGTTTCAGGTTATTCTTTTTTATGTACTGCTTTACTTGTTGCTGATGTTTCTTAAAGAAGGAATAAAGCTCACTCTTTTTCAAATTATAATTTTGAATCCCTCCTTGCCGATCAAAAAAGTAATACTTGTAGCTTAATTTTGTCCTTGATGAGTTGTAAGGGCTATTTCTATACGTTGAATAAGGGTAAGAATTGTACTGAGGTACTGATTCAGTAACGATCTCTTCCCTGCACAACAATGAAAGTTCACCTTCATATAAAACTTCAAACAGCAATGGGACCTTGTAATTTTGCTGCACATTATAAGGTAGAGCATAAAAATGTCGGTAACTTTCTATTGTCTCATCAAATATTTCAAAATACAGTATTTTTCTTGAGCTATACGTTTGAAGTACGTTTCGAACATTTATCTGTACAAGATCATTTTTTAAATCGTATTTGATTTTGCCAATGATGGTGTCTTCAGATAACAGCACAAGCTTTCCATTATGCCATAATTCTGATGGGAAATCCTGTGTAAAACCAATTACACTTAAATGAATTAAAAAAAAGAATAGCAAACTTTTTCGCATAACCTATGATTTCTGTCAATGATGTTTTAAGATATCATGACCCATTTTATCTCGTTTCGTAGTTAGGTAACGAATATTATGTTCATTTGGTGTGATTTCTATCGGAACACTTTCAACTATTTCCAATCCATAGCCAATTAATCCTGTCCGTTTTTTAGGATTGTTCGTGATCAATTTAATTTTTTTGACACCGATATCCCTTAGAATTTGAGCTCCAATACCGTAATCACGATTATCCATTTTAAATCCAAGCCTATGATTTGCTTCTACAGTATCATATCCCTCTTCCTGAAGTTTGTAGGCTCTGAGTTTGTTTAATAGACCAATTCCTCTTCCCTCCTGATTCATATAGAGCACAACTCCCTTTCCTGCCTTATCTACTTTGTCCATAGCAGCATGAAGCTGCGGGCCACAATCACAGCGGTAGGAACCAAATATATCGCCTGTAGCACAAGAAGAGTGTACACGCACAAGTATTGGCTCATTTGGCTCCCAGATTCCTTTTATCAGAGCCATATGAACATCTCCTGTACTGGTATGCTTGTAGGCGGCAAGTTTGAAACTACCAAATTCGGTAGGCATATTCACATCAGTCACCTTCTCGATGAGTGATTCTTTCTCAATTCGATAAGCGATAAGGTCTTTGATAGAAACCAGCTTCATATCGTATTTGTCAGCTACCTTTCGAAGATCAGGTACTCTTGCCATCGAACCGTCTTCATTCATGATTTCTACAAGTACACCTCCGGGATAAAACCCTGCTAACCTTGCCAGGTCAATAGCAGCTTCTGTATGTCCTGCTCTCCTTAATACACCTCCAGGCTTTGCTTTTAATGGGAACACGTGGCCGGGTTTTCCTAAATCCTTAGCCTTTGTTTCAGGATTTACTAATGCTTTTATGGTTTTTGAACGGTCTTCAGCAGAGATGCCTGTTGTACATCCGTGACCTTTCAGATCTACAGAAATGGTAAAAGGTGTTTCAAAAGTAGCAGTGTTTTTTCCCACCATCAAGTCAAGGTCAAGTTCCTCACAGCGATCTTCAATCAATGAAGCACAGATCAGCCCTTTTCCGTTGGTGGCCATAAAGTTTATGATTTCAGGTGTGATTGATTCTGCGGCACAAATAAAATCCCCTTCATTTTCCCTGTCTTCATCGTCCACAACAATTATGACCTTTCCTTTTCGGATATCTTCAATTGCATCTTTGATTGGATCCAATATGCTCACTTTTCCCATTGAAAATTCGGTTTTATATGCGTCATTCTACAATCAAATTTAATGCTTTTAAATTCATTTGAGAATGAAATAAAAAGAAATTATACGAATCCTGTTCGTATGATGTTAAGAAATAACAAAATAGTAATAAACACAGATTCTATACGTATTAACTCGGTATTGAGTTCTCTTTTAGCGTCTAACGAATCAAATTAAAAAATCTGTTCCAGCGAATTTTATGTATAAATGATTCATATTTATCAAGTGATAACCAGATAAAGAAGGCTTTGCCGACGACATGATCTTCAGGGACAAATCCCCAGAACCTGGAATCTTCAGAGTTATGCCTGTTGTCACCCATCATGAAGTAGTAATCTTGTTTAAATGTATATTGAGTAATTTCTTCTCCATCTACATACACCGCTCCATTTTCAACCCGAAATTCATCATTATGCTCATAATTCTCAATAACATTCCTGTATAAGGCAATGGTATTTTCATTGAGATCAATGGTTACTCCCTTAGCAGGAATCCAAATGGCACCATAAAAATCCTCGTTCCAGGCAAATAGCTGTGAGTTTTTTGGATATACTCTGGGATTTATTTGATCAGAACTCATTTTTAAAACTTCCACTCTTTCAACAAACGGCAATTTCTCAAATTCTTTTGCTGTTTCAGGTGTGGTGTGAGCAATATACCCATAGTTCGTACGCTCATAATCTGTAATGTCATAATTTTTAAATACCCGTTCTTTGATGTCCTGGTTAGTTACGATGTTATGACGGAATTCCATTTTCACAGGATTCTCAAGAGCTTCATTGTTAATATAAACCTGCATATCCACTACCTTTAGTGAATCTCCGGGAAGACCTACACAGCGTTTGATATAATTTGTTTTTAGATCAACGGGATACTCCAGTTCAGGGGGATAATTAAAAACTACTACATCATTTTGCTTTATAGAAGTAAAACCAGGTAAGCGGTATTGTGGAAGCTGAACCCAATCCACATATGACGGAAGATTTGTCCACCAGATCTTTTGATGCGTCAATGGCATTTGAATTGGTGTCTTTGGAGTCCTTGGTCCGTAATGAATTTTGCTTACAAATAAAAAATCCCCTACTAAAAGAGATTTTTCCATTGAAGGAGTTGGTATGGTAAATGCCTCTAAAAATAACCATCTGATTATGGTGGCAGCAATCACTGCAAATAAAATTGCATCTGCCCATTCCCGGGCAACAGATTTCTGCTTCTCTTCTCCTTTATCCTCTGCCTTTTTCTTAAAAAAATCTAATTTCATATTTGTCCTACGATTTAAAAACGCACAAATTTAGTTGATTAACTTAAAGGATTATAATTTTTTTAGAATTTCATAAAATCCTTCATGGATAAAACGCCTTTTTTATCCAATATCCACTCAGCTACCAGCACTGCACCCAAGGCAAAACCTGTTCTGCTATTTGCAGTATGTTTTATTTCGATCTCATCTACATCAGAAAAATACTTCGTAATGTGTGTGCCTGGCACATTAGGCTCTCTTTTAGATATTATAGAGATTACGTTTTCATCTTCAGATGGTTCATTTAGCCATTCAGTTTTTGAAGAAATATTTTTTATGAGTCCTTCAGCAAGAGTAATAGCTGTTCCACTTGGGGAATCCAGTTTTTCAGTATGATGTATTTCTGTAAGTTCAGCTTTATAGCTTGGCTGTTGTTCCATCATTTGAGCCAAAATCTCATTGAGCTTAAAGAATAGATTTACTCCAAGACTGAAATTGGAAGCATAGAAAAAAGCGCCGTTATTTTTTATGCATAGTTCATCGATTTCATCCTTTTTACCCAGCCACCCTGTAGTGCCACTTACTACCGGGATATTATGATTAAGACAATAACTTACGTTTTCAAAAGCTGCATCTGGCTGGCTGAATTCAATAGCCACATCAATTTCACTGCTGTCTATGAATTTTAATGCCTGCGTATTGTTAATATTTATTTTATGGACAATGCTATGCCCTCGATCTTCAGCAATCTCTTCAATTGCCTTGCCCATTTTTCCGTATCCTAAAATTAATAATCTCATTAGTTAAATCTTAGTTTTAATGATAGTCCGATTAAGTTTGTATGCATGGCGGTCTGATTGAAACTAGGTTCCAGGATAAGGCTGATATCATCATCTACTGTAAACAATTCGAGGTGTGCATCTACATTTGCATCCACAATGTTCATTACATAAAATAGAAATCCACCCAGCATCACTAAGTTTCTGTTTCTTTCCCAATAAGACACAGCTCTTCGATAAGCATCCTCATTAAGCCGTGGATCAAATGGCTCAGTTCTGTCATCACCATCAATCATGGCAAAAAGTCCATCTCTATATTGTTTATATAATTGATGGTTATAATTAACAAAATACCCAATCAAAACTGCACTGCCATAAATTATGGGGATTTTCCAGTATTTATTATTATAAGCCTGCCCAAGCCCCGGAAGAGCAGCGCTATAAAGAGCCGCAGTATTTGGGCGATTTTCCAGAGTATCCGTAACTATTTCTATGACCTCATCAGCTTGCACTGCTAGAGAATCTTGTAGGCCAATAACTAGTTCTGTTGAATCGGCCAAATCTTGCCCTTGAACAGCTGAAGAAATCATAAGAACTAGTATAGAAATAGCGCAAATGTATTTCACGGGCATAGGAATTATAAATCCAGAATTTCAATAATCCTATTCAAGTCTTCATGGGAAAGGTATGGTATTTTTATATTTCCCTTATTGCCACTTTCGTTGTGTATCAAAACCCTGCTGCCAAAATGTGATGATAGCTTGTCCTGCACTTGTTTTAATTCATAACTCAATGTTGGTTTGCCGTGGGTCTCATTCTTATCGGATTCTATTTCACGATTTTTGAGTTTTTTTACCAGTGCCTCAACTTTCCTGACTGAGAGATCATCCTTGAGTATGCGTTTATAAATATTAAGCTGAAGGTCTATATTTTCAATATTTACCAGTGCTCGGGCATGTCCCATCCCAATTTTTCCATCCCGAATAGCTGCCTGCACATCCGGAGGCTTCGGCAACTTTGTTTATCAGTTGGTAGGGAATGCCCGCACTTTCTAAAGAGCGCGATGTGCCACTGGTGACGAATAAATTAAAGCCTAATTCCACCAAATCTCTTGCCACCGTGACGATAGCCGTTTTGTCCGCATCGCGTACACTGACAAAAGCCGCGCCTTTAGTTGGCAAATGCATTCCCACCGCGATTTGTGCTTTATAAAAGGCTTCGCCAAAGGATTTACCTACGCCCATAACTTCACCTGTGGATTTCATTTCAGGCCCTAGGAGCGGGTCAACTTCAGGGAATTTGGCAAACGGGAATACCGCTTCTTTGACTGAATAATATTGCGGGATTTTTTCTTTTAAGGCGTTTTGTGAGGCTAAACTTTTGCCGACCATGCAACGAGCAGCGATACGCGCGAGTGACATGTTGGTGGCTTTGGATACAAAGGGAACGGTGCGTGAAGCACGCGGATTCACTTCTAAAATATAAATGGTTTGGTCTTTAATCGCAAATTGAGCGTTCATTAAACCGACCACTTTTAGGGCTT
>JAUUZS010000383.1 GCA_030589835.1 Cyclobacteriaceae bacterium | reverse complement strand
TTGAATCCGGCATTCGATTCCGTTCCGCATTTGATGGCGTTGCAATGGCTGCTAAGGATGCAATTTGTGATGGTAATGTTTTCATTAGGCCGCTCATGCGTACTTTTCAAAGTAATGCCATCGTCGTCCGTATCGCCCATACAATCAGAAATAATAACGTCCTTGCACCCGTCAATATCCATCATGTCGTTATTTTTATTGCTGTGGTTATACACCTCGATATTATGGATGTACACATTTTCACAAGCCAAATAATGTTGCATCCAAAAAGCGGAATTTTGAAGCTTTATCCCCTCGATACGCACATTTTTACATTCCACCATCCAGATCACATATGGCCGTACGCTGTAGGAACTCACGCCTTTTGGGAAAGGCCCTAAAAAGGCAGCTCCCTGTCCATCAATGGTTCCTTCTCCTTCGATGGCTATATTTTCGTTTTGATCTCCATGAATCAGTGCCCGTTTGATCACCCCTTTTCTGAAAAAAGTGTACTCAGGAAGATTTTCCGGATAATCTGCCAGGTTGGTACTTCCCAGAATAGTTGCTCCTTTCTGAAGGTGTAAGGTGACATTATCTTTCAGGTAGATGGTGCCGGAAACATACGTCCCGGAAGGAAATACAACGACACCACCTTGTTTGGTACACGCATCAATTGCTTTTTGAATAGATATAGTCTCTATCGTTTTCCCATCTCCCCTGGCGCCAAAGTCTTTTACATTAAATTCTTCAGCCTTAGCTGATATTGTAGTTAATAAAAAGAATAGAATAAAAACAGTGACGAACTGATGATTTTTCAATGATTTCATGAATTCAATTATTTGGGTTTGATAAATCTAAATCCTTATGATGATAACTGCAAATTGCGTGAATCGTACTATCGCTTGAGTTTAAACATAAAGCACGTTATTACTTAAAACCTCTAAGGTTTTATCTAATTGAGCGGACAGATAATTTTGTCTTTTCTTACTAAAATTCAGCCAAAACCTTGGAGGTTTGGTGGTAATTTAATTCGGATTCAAATCCTGAAAATCAGTGCTTCGACATGCCTTGCGAAACATGTCGAAGATGAGGAATCCAATATAAAGTAATTATGAGCAAAATGTGTATACTTATTATCTATCAATCCAGTTTTCAATCTGAATCCCTGAAATTCGTTCAAATTCCCTAACATTCTCGGTTACCATTATTAAGTCACTCTCAATCGAAGTACACCCGATCAAAAGGTCAAAATCACTAATCATGGCGCCAGATTTTCTTAATCTTGCTTTTTCTTTTCCATAATTGTAAATCGAATTAAATATTGGCAGGATAGTAACTTGGTCAGAAAATTTTTCTATAATATCATGGTTCTTATCGGGATTAGAGCTGTTCTCAGCTCCAAAAACCAACTCAGCTAGTGAAATCCCCGAAATGGCACAGTTTTCAAGTCCTATTTCAGAGAATTTTTTAATCAAATTGAATCTACCACGAAAGAAATGAATACAAATATTAGTATCTAATAAATATTTCATTAAAACTCTTCAATTTCACGGTTTTCAACTCTTGAATCCCGAATCTCTTTTATAATCGTATCAGAATTTTTAGAATCCTCCCAAGCACCATAAATAGAACTTAAATCAAATGATTTTTTATCACTAAACTCAAGTGACTCCGTAAGTTTAATTATTAATCTCTTTTTTGAACTGTTGTCAAGTTTTCGGAGAAATCCAAAATATTTATCAAGTGTCTTTTTATTTAGTGCTAAACTTCCCATTGTCTTATTTTTGTATAAAAATACAAAATTCATTAATGTGCCACAATCCCTGAAACCTCTAAGGTTTTATCTAATTGAGCAGACAGATAATTTTGTCTTTTCTTACTAAAATTCAGCCAAAACCTTTGAGGTTTGGTGATAATTTAATTCGGATTCAAATCCAAAATATCATTGCTTCGGTATGCCCTACGGAACATGTCGAAGAGGTGGAGAGGTGATAGAAATATCCTACATCACATGGAAGGGCCGGCTGCATTCTAAATTCCTTATTTGTTATTCGATATTCCTTATTTCATTTTCAAGCAAGATCCAAACTGGACGCTTGAACCAGATCAGACACTGCCTTCCGCTACTTCTACTGCCTACTACCACTTTTTATTCCTTCACCCAGCTTACCGGGAAAGAAGCGTATTTAATCGTATTTCGTGGGCCTCCATCCCTATCCTTATGATGATAGCTATAGATGGTATGGATCATTCCATTTGCTCCCTGAATCACTGCGGGGTAATGACTTGAGGTCGCTAAGTCGCCCCGGTCGTCGTACTCAATTTTCCTGCTCCATTTCCAGCTTAATCCGTCATTATCAGAAATCGCAGCAGTAAGATCATGGCGTCCTTCTTCGGTATGGTTATAAACGATAAGCCACTCACCAGAAGCTAAGGTAACCATATCAAATCCAGCGCCTGGGTTGGGAAGCACATCATCTTTGGCAATGCTCCATGTCATGCCTCCATCTGCTGAATTCGTGCGTTGCATGCGTTGTGGCGGTGGGCCATTATCGCGCAGGTATGCAGACAGTGTTCCATCCCTGGCAATGGCAATGGTAGGTTGAATGCCTATCCCTCCAATAACCGGATTGCTGTATTTCCAGGTCTTGCCCAAGTCATCGGTGATGGCAAAAAGCGAGCAATTAAATCCATCGGAATACAATGGGACAATGATCCGGTCACTGATGATTACAGGCTTGTTTTTTGTCTGCCATCCAATTCGTCTTGACAATGGATACCCCAACCTGGCATTAACCTCCTTATCTCCATCTTTCAGCCTTCCACTGCGGATCATATTTTTTCCTTTGGCAAGGCTGTCAACATTCGATTTATATTGCTTCCATCGCTTCATCAAGTATTCTTGTTTTTCTTCCGGAATATGTTGAATCAACTCTTCCTTGAGGTAAACTTCATACTCGGCCATTTGCTTTGCCGCAGCTTCCACAAAGCGGTCTCCGGTTTGAATGCCCCGTTCTGTTTTATCCCCCGGCTTAGCAAATAGGATATCCTGCCAAGACCAAACCGGTGCTCCGGGATTTTCATAATCCTCGCTAATCCTGTACATGGGAATGGAAGTAGACCATTGATTTGCCAACACCGGATACCACATAAGCCAAAGCCTGTTTTTTGTATCCATAAACATCATTGGATTGATATCCGGAAATCCGGGATAATCTGCCATCACGAAAGTTTCTGACCAGGTCGTATCGCCCTTCTCAAGTCTTGATCCCATGATTCGCACATCATCTGCCCATCGTTCTCCTGAACCCTGGAACCACGCAGATAACAAATCCCCATTTGGAAGTTCGACGATTGTCGGCCCATGCACATGTTCATTTTGCAACGGGAAAACAATACTTTCCCCATACTCCATTGGTGACTTGCTATCATGAAGCATTGGATCGCACGACATAAATGCAGAAAATATGCCTATAACTCCGATTAGCAATTTTACAGTTTTCATGATTTATACATTCTGTAATTCAGCTTTGACTTTATTCATTCAATGAAAATGGATACTTTATTACTTTTCCAAATTCACCATATTCCAACAAGTTTATATTTTTCGGAATATCAAATACATTATCCTCAGACAAACTTGAAACCTCTGCTTCGTAAAGGGTTTGTTTTTCGTTTTCATCATAGGTGGCGGTTATAATAGTATAGATATCCATTCTATCAGGTAGTGTTTCTTCTTCCGGAAATACATGAATCCACTTTACCTGATTCCCACTAAAGCTCTTAATTGTCCACGGTTTGTCATCATCGATTGCTCGTGGATGAGCTCCCCAGCTTCCTTCCCCCAGAAACATAGTCCCTTTTTCGTCGTCCCGAACAAACCCCATAAATGAATCAACCGATGAGCTATCGGGCCGCAAAGGGTAAGTGATCTTACTCATATGAGAATCCCCATCCATAGAGATGTCAAGCCCATAATCGTAAAATAAATGAGCCCACTGATTGTATTGATAAGGATTTTCAGATTTTCTGCTTGTGTGAGGCCAGAATGGTTTGTGATATCCTGCTATTTTAAATGAATAATCTTTATGTGCTTTCAGGTCTTTTTCCAGCCAATCGCGCTGCCTGCCTCCTTCGTCCACCGACGAATTTAAGGCGATGATATGAAAAAAATCACCTCCAAATGATGTTGAATAATAGATCTTCGAAGAATCGTTGTCCTGATAAGGCGTATTAAATATATAATTCAAATTTGCATGATCGCCATTTTCATGGTTCCCGTGTACCGGAAATATCGGAATCATCCTGCCATCCGGTGTGGTAGTAAGCTCATGCCAATCTTTGAGCCAGGTATGCCAGCGCTCCGGGACTGTTCCATTGCCACTACAAAAATCACCATTAAACATCACAAAAAGCGGCCTAAGCTTTGCTGTCAATCTGTTTGACGCCCTACCTGCTTCCAAAGGTTCGTCTTCACTTTTGGTATCTCCACCGGCTATAAAGGTAAAAGCTTTTGGTGTATCAGGAGCAGTCCGGAACCAGTATCGATCGCTCACTCCTGCATCATCTTTAATTACAAAATAATATTTCTGATCCGGATCCAAATTGGTGAGCTTAGCGAAATGTGTTGTCATTTCATACTTATCCAAAACCCGATCTTCACGTTTAGAAAATTCATATTTCCAAAATTTCCTCCCGTAGTCTTTCGTCCCGTACATCACAACAGGATTGGCAAGCTCATGCTGATCCCAGGCGACTGTAATATTAGTAGCAGGATCCTCGTTCCAAACCAAACGGTATTTATCAGAGGCGGCAGGAGTTTCCGGAACAGTCTGGCAGCCCTGAAATAGCGAACCAAGAAAAAATGCGTTGAGTACAAT
>JAUUZS010000460.1 GCA_030589835.1 Cyclobacteriaceae bacterium | reverse complement strand
AGTAAAACGGTAATGGCCGGAACAAAAATAAGTTTTTTGAGCCTACTGCCTTTAGCACCTAATAGAAGTGCGATCAATCCAATTCCTATTAGGAATACGATAATGATATCAACGCTTGGATATTGATTAGAAAATACTAAATGGATCAGAGTGATAGTCAAAATGATTAAAGCGCTCGACCAAATATGAATGTGATAAAATACATTCAGGAATTTTTTGTTTTTGGCAAAGCTTAGTAGTGCATCAGCGCTAAGGATGGATAAAAATGGAAAAAGCGCATTCAGGTAGTGTGGAAGTTGAAAGCTGGATAAGCTGAAAATGATAAAGAGAAAAATGAATCCAAAAAAGGTATAGGATTCCTTATTATTTGTTCGTTGGACTATTGACTTTCCTTTGATAACCAGGGCGAAATAAGCAATAAATGCCCAGGGCAGATAAGCCCAGAGCATGGTGTGCAGAAAAAATGTTGGATCACCACTTCCTTTTATTGGCCCGGTATTGGTAAACCTTCCCCATTGACTATCCCATAAGAAAAATTTTATCCCAGATACATTTTGTTGTCCAAACAGCAGTTTTTCAGGTTGACTGTCAAATTGAATATAATAGCCATACAGTGTTGGGGTGATGAAAATTAGGGTAAGCATTACCACAGCAAGCCACTGCCAATGAATAATTTCCTTCCACCTTTTCTCATACATCAGCGCCAGCCCAAGACCTGAGCCGACTGGAATAATGGTGAACAATCCTTTTGACATCAGCAAACATGCCAATCCGAAGGAGCCGATCACAAGTTGTGCAAATTTCTTTTCCTTAAGATATACTGCCAGATAATACAGCGCAAAGATGGTCAGCCCGGTCAAAAATGGTTCAGCACGCACATCTGAATTGGAGGTGAGGATATGTTGTGAGGTCATGAGCATCAAGGCTGCCAGATAGCCAAGTTTTTTACTATAGAATTTCTTTCCAAATAAATAGGTATAATAGGCTCCGATCAACATAAAGAGGACGGCAGGAAGTTTATAGGCAAAGCTATTTATACCAAATAATTTGAATGAAGCCGCGGTCATCCAAAACTGGAAATGTGGTTTGTCCAGCCAATCCTGGCCTTTGAGGAATAGCTCGAAATACTTTCCATTTTGAAGCATTTCCCTTGAGATTTCAGCATAAACAGCCCCATCAATCTCCATGGTAGTTACCAGCATTCCAACGGCGTAAACTAAAAGGGATAAAGCAAAGACGAATTGCCATAGAAATTTGCTGTTGGTAAACGTATTTAGATTCATTGAATAATATTATTTGAGGCAAAAGTAAGGAGAAATCGGAGAATGCCTAAATACCATTCCACAGGCACACATTTTTGTGCTTCATTTTCAGGATCTACCACGAACCTACCTGCCGCAGGAGGGTTTAATGAAAGATTATAGATAATGTCAGAAGTCGCCAGCCTACCGGCGAGGCCGGGAAGAAAGGAGGCCGAAGTTATAACGAGTAAAAGTCCAAAGTAGGATTAAGAAACGGTAATAATTGCTTATTCAAGAGCCGTCTCCTTCCGACTCCTGACTTCGGTCTTCCGTCTCTTACAACAAAGGTTTCCATTAAAATAACAGTAGAACCCATTTTCTTTCTCCTTCGTGAAGCAAAAAAATCCGCATAGAACCATATCTTTGGTTTACAAATGGCTATGCTCATGAGAGAATTATTGCTGTTATTGATTATTGTAGTGTTTATAATTTCCTGTAAAACCATGACTAAAAGCGAAAGCACAGAAATGTCCGGCAACCCCCAGGTGGCAGCATGGCCCAATGTGGTAATGTACGAGATATTTGTGCAATCTTTTGCGGACTCAAATGGCGATGGCATCGGGGATATAAAAGGATTGATGGGCAAACTGGATTATTTGCAAGACCTGGGAATTAAGGGTATTTGGCTCATGCCCGTGATGCCTTCACCTTCTTATCATAAATACGATGTGACCGATTACTACGGTATCCACCCGGATTATGGAGATATTGCCGTGTTCAAACAATTTGTGAAGGAGGCCCACCAAAGGGATATCAAAGTAGTGATCGATATGATCATTAACCACTCCAGCAACCTGCATCCGTGGTTCCTGGATTCCAAATCAGGAACAGAAGCCTCAAAAAGAGATTATTATATTTGGTCTGATGAAAAGGAAATTGAACAATTTAGCACCCTTGAAAAGAAAGCGACCGGAGATTCAGGAAACTTGCTCCAATGGCATAAAGATTCTGGCAATACCCATAAATACTACGGTTTTTTTACCGGTATGATGCCCGATCTGAATTACGATAACCCGGAAGTCCGTGACGAAGTGATGGGTATTGGAAAATTCTGGATTGAGGAAATTGGTGTGGATGGTTTCCGGCTCGATGCGGCCAAACATATTTATGAGGACTCCAGGGTAAAAGACAATCAGGATTGGTGGAAAATGTACCGGAAAGCACTCGAATCCATCAAGCCTGATATTTACCTGGTCGGCGAAGTGTGGGATAAGGCTGATGTTGTAGCGCCTTTTCTTCATGGATTGCCGTCGCTATTTAATTTTGACCTGGCATTTAGTATGCTGGAATCCATAAAGAGAGAAAAAAGCGTGACCGCATTTATTTCCGCACATGCATGGGAAACCGATGAAACCACAGCCTTTGAGGCCGGTTATTTAAAAAATCAACAAACTTACCAGGAACAAACACATGATTTTCAGGATGCCATTTTTCTGGGCAACCACGACCAAAATAGAATATTGAGTGCCTTGAAAGGTGATGTGCGCAAAGGAAAATTGGCGGCTTCCATACTCCTTACGATGCCAGGAACACCCTACTTGTATTATGGAGAGGAAATAGGGATGCTCGGCATGAAACCCGATCCGAATATCCGTGAGCCGTTTTTATGGAACAAGGCGAAGCGGGATAGCGACAGGACCGATTGGATTCGTCCCGAATTTTCACGTGACAGTACAGTACGGCCCTTGTCGGTGCAAAAGAAGGACGCTCATTCCCTGTACCATCACTATAAGGCCTTGATCAACCTCAGAAATACCTCACAGGGTCTTTGCTATGGTGATTTTATTCCGGCCAATTATGGTGACGGTGCCGTGATTTCCTACTACAGGAATTCAGATATTGAAAATGTGCTTATCGTCCATAACCTCAGTGGCCATGCTATCACCATAAAGCTCAAAGAAGAAGACACAGACTATAAGACCACACGGTTTAGCACCTATGGCGAGAAAATTACAGATCATAAAATTGATCTGAAGGCTTTTTCCTCCATCGTGCTAAAACAGGAAAAGTAAACCCGGGTGATACATCTAATTCATGATTTGCCTTTCCATAAGTAGTTTCCGTTCAACCCCACTGGGTGTAGATTGTATCTACACCCTCAAATGAAATCAATCCCCCCCCGTCAGAGTCACTCGAAGAGGACTCTGCGACTCCCATCCTTGGTCGTGATCCACAAACCTAAACAAATGAGAAATGGGCTATAAGGGCATTTAAAATCGCAAAATATCTAAAATAATTGTCAAAGTAAAAATGATTACTCCACCAGATTTGTAAAAGATTGCCTAGCAGTTTGTCGGACTTATTATTTAAAGACTCTGAGAGTCGCATATTTCACATATGGCCTCGGGTAGAGGGGCGTGAAAAACGAAGAAAAAACGCTTAAGTCCGACAGGCTCCAAGGATTAATATATAAATCAGTTAAATTTTAGTATTAAAGAAAGTACTACAAAATCAGTTTGCATGACCGTTTGATTAATACTTGGCTCTAGATTCAAGGATATATTTTCATCTACTGTAAACAATTCCAAATGGGCATCCACATGGGCATCCACAATGTTAAGTACATATGCAAAAACAGTAGCAATAATTAAAAGGTCTCTATTTCTTCTCCATAAATCAGTTTTATATTGATAAACTCTTTCATCAATATCAGGATTGAAAGGTTCAGTTCTTGGATCGAGGTCTCTTATGGCAATCAAGCCTTCTAGATATTGTTTATACAATTGATGATTATAGTTTATATAGTATCCAATAATGACTCCACTGCCATATAAAAGCGGTATTTTCCAATATTTTTTGTTGTATGCCTGACCTAAGCCAGGTAATATTGCT
>JAUUZS010000505.1 GCA_030589835.1 Cyclobacteriaceae bacterium | reverse complement strand
CTGTGTTTGTAAAGCTATTGATAAAATACTTTGTAAAGTTTACAATAATTGTAAATTTGTTAATTAATACTTTTTGAACCATTCAAAATTTTGTACTTTTTAGCTAGGATTAAATCATGCTCAAAGTAGCCTGCATTCTTTCGGTTTCTCTTTTCCTCAGCTATTCTTCAATAGCTCATGGAGAAAGCAATGCTATTTATAAATCAAAAGTGGCACAAGAAAATAACCTTGCCCTGCCATTAATAGGAATTCGCATAAATGGCGGATCCAAATACACAAATGATAAAAATATCAAAGTTGAGGTTAAATCATTAAAAACGGACAAGTCACAATTAGATTCCTTGAAAATCGGGTTCGATCCTGATCTTTCAAACTCAAAGTGGAAACCTTATTCGGAACAAATCTTTAAAATGCAACTTAATGGTGAGGATGGGGAGAAAAGAATTTATGTCCAGTTAAAAGACAAAGCCGGGAATAATTCATCAATAGAAAGCAATAAAATTATATTCGACACTACTCCCCCATCCGATACTAAGATTAGCATCAATAGAGGAGAAAAATATACCAACGACAAATTAGGGAGGGTATTGGTAAATGTCATTGCCGATGGCGCTAATGAAGTCATGATATCAAACTCACCTCAGTTCCAGAATGGAAGGTGGGAATCCTATAAAAAATCAATAAAATGGATACTAGATGTTGGAAATCGAGATGGGCATAAAATTGTTTTTGCAAAATTTAGGGATGTTGCGGGCAATGAATCGCAAGCAATAGAAGCAGGAATAATATTAGATACAACACCACCTAAAAACGGATCCATTGTCATTAATAACGGGGATAAATATACCCGGTCAAAAAAACTTACCCTCACCTTAACCTCAGTCGATGCAACAAAAGTAAGGGTAATAAGCCGTGGCATAGGAAAGAATTACGATTTTCATCCTGATGCTTCCGGGAAGTTGGAAGCTATTTGGATAACAGATTCTTTAGAAGGAGTAAAAAATGTGAAGGCCTATTTTATGGATGAAGCAAAAAACACCACTAAAATTCCTGTTGAGGCAATCATAATTGTAAAAACAACACCACCTGAAAAAGCCCGTATCAGCATTGATCAGGGCAGGAAACATACCAACAACCCAAGCGGAACCGTCTCCATAAAACTTTTGGCAAAAGAAGCTCCTCAAAATCTCAAAATGTTGATCAGCAACAAACCAAACTTTGAAGGGGCCAAGGAAAGAGATTTTACTCCATCTATATCAAATTGGCAATTAGAAGAAGAAAACGACGGGCTAAAATCCATTTATGTGAGATTGATTGACAAGGCAAAAAATATATCGGAAGTAACCAAAGCAGATATTTTTCTGGATCGATCCCCGCCTAAAATTCATGCTTTTGAAATAAATGGCAAAAGCAAATGGTCCATCAGCCTGAAAGTCACCCTGAACAGCGATGTAGATGATGCATATGAAGCCCAATACGGAAATAATCCCAATACCTTAAAAAGTATAAAATGGGGAAAATACGAGCCTACACATCACGACTGGACAATCCTGCCAGGTGATGGAGAAAAGACGGTATATGGTCGTTTTAGAGATGAAGCAGGTAACGTCACCGGAATCATCACGTCAAAAATAATGTTAGACATGACTCCCCCAAAAGGCAAATTAATTTTGAATGGAGGGAATAAAGTCACCAACCATCCTGACGGAGTAGTGAAGCTACAAATAAAACATGATGAAGATGTGATGGGAATGCAACTTACAAATGTCCCTGATTTTAAAGAGGTAAAACTTTTACCAATTGAAGGAACCATAGAAAACTGGAAGCTTGGAGGGGAAAATGACGGCTCCAAAAATGTATTTTTAAGGCTAAAAGATAAGGCGGGCAATTTCTCAAAAATTTATTCTTCGGCAATATTATTAGACCGGGCTCCCCCGATAAATAATGAATTAATCATCAATAACAATAATCCATTTGTAAGGAATAAAAACAAACGCGTTTCACTTTCCTTAAGATCTGAGGGGGCAAATCAGATGATGATTTCCAATATTCAATCCTTTCCGGAGAGTGAATGGATACCCTTCAAAACAGCAATTTCCTGGACGCTTGATGGCCCGGAAGGAATTCATTATGTCCACGCCAAATTTAAGGATCTTGCTGGAAATGAATCGCAAGTCGTCTGCAAAATGATAAAATCAGATTTCACGCCGCCTAAAATCATCGTATTCACCATCGATAATAATGCTGAATATTGTACCAATGCACAAAGCAAGGTAGCGCTTACCTTTGACGTGGAAGATGCTTCAGTGATGGCAATAAGCAATAATCAGCTTAACGATACCAGTGGAATAAGGGGCCTGTGGGAACCTTATAATTCACATAAAGAGTGGACGCTTGATGACGAAGATGGTTTAAAGATAGTTTATGGAAGGTTTAAAGATGAAACCGGCAATGTAACATATGAATATTATGATAAAATTATTATGGACCGGGTGCCCCCTACAGATTGTAAAATTATGATAAACAATGGTGCTGAATGGCTCATCGATATAGAAGCTAAAGGTGACATTCAATTACACGCCAGCGGAGCACATGAGTATATGATCAGCAACTCCTCGGATTTTGCCAACGGAAAATGGGGCTTAATGGTCAATACATATAAAAATTGGTTTTTTAGTACCGAAAGTACTTCTCTTAAAGTTTATGCCAAATTCAGGGATAAAGCAGGGAATGTTTGCGAACCTATTACCGCTTCAATAAAATTTGACAACGAGCCTCCCAAAAACGCCACGATTTCCATTGATGATGGTGCGAAATATGTGACCAGCAAAGACAGAAAAATTAATATAAGCCTGAATGTTGATGGGGCAAGCGGAATGAGAATAAGTCAGAATAAAAGCTTTCGGGATGTGACCTGGCAAGCGCTTACCTCATCCAAAGAGATCATTCTTGCTGAGGCCGATGGGGAGAAAATCTATTACGCACAATTCAGAGATGATGCAGGAAACCTTTCTGAGGTTGTCAGCAGTAGAATAATACTGGATACCTCCTCCCCCAAATTACGTAATTTCGCTATTGACAATGGTGCAGAGTGGACCAATCATGCCGAGAAAAAAGTCATCCTGTCTATTGATGCAGAAGGCGGTGATGAAATGATGATAAGTGATAATCCCAGCTTCAATGATTCTTCTTGGGAAACATTCATGCCCACGATTGCAAATTTTGTACTTCCCGGAGAAGACGGCGAAAAGAATCTTTTTATAAAATTAAGAGATGAAGCGGGAAATGTTTCGAGAGTTGTCGCAACAAAAATTAATCTCAAAAGAACATTCTAAGGAATTGACGGGGAAACCAATAAAATAGTTAATAATCCGCCTCATTAGTAATCTCCTCAGTATTTTTGATATATCCATTTTTTTTCTGCGTAAAAAAATTATTATTAACAAGCAATATATAAATTCCCAATAATATTTCATGGAAATAAAAAATGATTTCCCTCTTCAGAAATTGAATACTTTTGGCCTGGATGTGAGGGCAAAACATTATGTTGAACTAGATTCGACAGAGGGTGCGATCAAACTTATCGGATCGGGCAAACTGAATAAAGAGGAAACCCTCGTTCTTGG
>JAUUZS010000307.1 GCA_030589835.1 Cyclobacteriaceae bacterium | reverse complement strand
CCTGTTCTTTCAACGATCCATTCATCATTGGTATCCATCAATTTTTCCAGATCCTGATTTGTCACAACATTTTCCGGAACGTAATGTCCAACCCCTACAATTCTTGAATTTTTCATAATGATATTATTGAAATGCCAATTTAATGAATTTGAGAAATTCAACAGCAATTATATTTAGTTTTTTAAACAAACACTAAATCGGAATGGCTAATCAAATAGAGTAAGATTTCCATATTGATCAGCTGGAGGAGTGGGAATGATCAACTGTGGATTGTCATTGTTTACGTTATTTACCATTGGAGAAATGGTATAGTGATTCATATTTTGCTCAGGACAGGGCTTTAATAAGCTGAGGTGATGCTCGGTAGATACCTCGGAACTTAACCAGGCCTGTTCTGACTCTGGATCAAGTATCACCGGCATGCGGTCATGAATTTTGGAAATTAATGAGTTTGCCGAGGTTGTAATTATCGTAAACGTATGCACCATATGCTGATTTTCATCTTCATACGCTTCCCAAAGTCCTGCAAAAGCGAATAATTCCTTGGTATTCAATAATATTCTGTAAGGAATTTTTGACTTTTTGGAAGATCTTTTCCATTCATAGAAACTATCGGAAATAACAAGACACCTCCTTTGCTTTAGCGCATTTTTAAAAGAAGCTTTTTCAGCAAGCGTTTCTGAGCGGGCATTAATTAGTTTAGAGCTGATACTTTTATTTTTGGCCCATTGAGGGATCAATCCCCAATTGAAGAAAGACAATCCTCCCGGGCTTTCGTTTGTAATTACAGGTAAAATCTGAGTAGGTGCAGCATTATATCTTGGAGCATAAGATTCCGGCACTTCTACATTGAATCTTTTTTCTATTTCTTCGGCTTTGGCAATTATGGTATATCTTCCGCACATAATAATATTGTAACCTCGAATGTATGAAAAAATATGACTAAATCATTGAGTCAACAAATTCATATGCTCTTTGCTCCGACCAGTAAAACTCACTTCCATTAGATGAACAAAAACCAACATGCCCACCTCTTTGTGGTGTTTCCAAATGTACAAATTTGTGATCTTTCAAAAGGTGGTGGGGGTAGCATTCCTTTGGAAGAAATGGATCATTTAATGCATTGATAATGAGTGTTGGTATTTGAATTTGATCTAAAATAAAAATAGCGCTTGATGAATGATAATAATCCAGCGCATCTCGAAAACCATGAATCGGGGCAGTATAAAAATTATCAAAAGTCATTAAATCATTGATTTCATCAAGGTGATTAATTTGTAATTCAGGGAAGATAGCAGCTTTCTCTTTTATTTTTTGTTTGAGTGTATTCAGGAATCTTTTTGAATAAAGGAAGTTCAAAGGTTTTGATATTTGCAGGCAACCCAGATGAAGATCCAAAGGAACAGAAAATGTTACAGCACTCTTGATCTTTTGATTTACGCTTTTGGCATCCCCCAGGTATTTTAAAGTCAGATTACCACCTAGACTAAAACCAACCAGTGAAATTGTTTTTACGCTAGGAATATCTGCAAATTTGATAACTTCTACCAGGTCTTCGGTAAACCCACTGTGATAAGACTTAATGGAATTATTCACTTCACCATTGCATCCTCTGTAATCCCAGGCAATTACATTCCAACCTTGAGAATAGAAAACCTTCGCCATTCCAAGCATGTATGAGCACGAACTATTCCCTTCAAGGCCATGCGACACGATTACGGTGTTACTTGATTTGGCGTCATAATAATTAAGATCAAAAAAATCATTATCGGGAGTATTGATTCTTATTTTATTAGGCACTAAAGGAATGGATATTTTCCTTAATAATGCCGGATACATCGTTTCAAAATGTCCGTTGATAAGCCAGAATGGAGGTTTGTAGCTAGTAGAGCGTTTCATAATTATCATTACAAATTTACTTATCTTTTTCCTTTATACTGCGTTAAAATTATTAACCGTAGCTATGGCTATGCTTGCAAATTTTGCCTTGTCTAAAGAAAAAATCTAATATAAATTTAATGCAATACTAATTAAAAAACGTTCTACTAGTTGCCAATTATAAGCTGGCAATTTTGATAATTATTGTACATTTAATAAAAGTTATAAATGAAACCGCCCCTAAATTGCCCTGGCTTATTACCTGACGATGGAATTAGTGTACAAAAAAGAAAAACCGGAGCCTGTCAGCTCGATATATGTGAATAGAGTGCGCGAACCGGTGTTGGACATTAATTGGCATTTCCACGAGGAATTCGAACTCATCTACATAATACAGGGAAGCGGTATCCGTTTGGTGGGCGACAATCTTTCCAATTTTCAAACCGGCGAACTGGTGCTTGTGGGCCCAAATATCCCGCACCTATGGCGCACAGCAAGGGAAATTGAGACCGTAGATCGGGTTATCATCAAATTTGACGAAGCCCCCGCAGGTGTTCCTTTTTTCTCTATACCCGAGTTTTCCGGCATTAAAAGTTTGATGAAAAGAGCAGAACGCGGGATTTATTTTGGTGAAGATACAAGGAAAAAGGTGCACCATCTGGTGATAGCGGTTGCAGAAGATGATGGCACCGAAAGGTGGGTATGCCTGCTGAAAATTCTTAATATTTTATCTGCCAGTGACGATGTGGAACCACTGTCGAATCCCTATTTAAAAGTTTCTCCGCAACGCATCGAAGACTTAAGGCTCTCAAAGGTGATAACCTTTCTAACGGAAAATTATGACCAGGACATTACCCTGGAGAAGGTGGCCGATATTGCCTCCATGACCGTGCAATCTTTTTGCAGGTATTTCAAGAAGCGGACAAATAAAACATTCGTTCAATTTTTAAATGAATACAGAATTGGCAAAGCGTGTGTTTTGCTTATTGAAAATGAGTTAACTATTTCAGAAATATGGTGTGAACTTGGATTCAATACCTCTACAAATTTTAATAGGATATTTAAAAATATGTATGGCTGTACACCTATGGAATACAGGAAGAAATACAATCATGAAGCAAAGAATCACCACTAAATCGTTTACCACATCGCATTATTGATCCACTTTGAATATTTATATGGTATGATTCCCTTATGGTTTTAAATTAAAAATATGATCCTTCACCTTATTGCCATTATTTTCACGCTCTTATTATTAATCATTTCTATTTCAAAATGGAAAATTCATCCATTCATCGCACTAATTCTTGCTGCACTTATGCTGGGGCTATTGATGGGTATGGATGGAAAAGAAACGGTTGCTGTGCTGTTAAATGGATTTGGATCAACTCTGAAATGGATAGCAATAGTCGTAATTCTTGGAGCATTCATCGGCGAGGTACTCAATGACACAGGCGGAGCGATACGTATTTCAGATAAGGTGCTCAAGATTGTTGGCCTCAAAAAGCTGCCCTGGGCCATGGGCCTGACTGGTTATATTGTTTCCATTCCTGTATTTGTTGATGTCGCCTATATTCTTTTTCAACCCATTACAGAAGCGCTGGCAAAACGCAGTAAAACACCCGTGCTTGTTGTTGGCCTAGCGCTAACTGCGGGACTTACTGTATCTCATACATTGATGCCCCCAACCCCCGGACCCCTGGCAGTGGCCTCTTTGTTGGAAGCAAACCTTGGACGTATGCTACTCATCAATGGCCTGGTAGCCATCTTTGCGGTAACTGGCGGAGTACTTTGGGCAATGTTGTATTGCAACAAATATGTGCTGGATTTTGACAAAAAAGCAAGCCCCGGGAAGGAGATTGTAGAAAACGATAATGAAGCTACAAAAAGCTCATCCGTTATAATGGATTTATTACCTATTTTAATTCCTATTTTATTAATGGGACTGGGGGCGTTTTTTGAATCTGATTCTGGCCGATTTTCTGCTTTACTTTCCTTTCTTAGCACTCCAATGATTGCTGTTTTGATAGGAGCTGGCATAGCTGCCCTTCAGTATATGAAGATTACAAAAAAATCACATTTCAATCAATTAATTGAATCTGCCATTGTCAAATCTGCCCTGGTTATTATGATTACCGGCGCCGGGGGTGCATTTGGATACGTAATTCGGGAATCTGGCATTCAGGATACCTTAGGTGCCTATTTTTCGAATCTTCCATACATAGGATTTTTATTGCCATTTATTGTTGCCGCTGTGCTTACGACTGCCACGGGATCTATTACAGTCTCATTGATAGGAGCTTCCTCCATCCTTGGCCCATTGGCGGCAAGCATGCCCTACTCGCCAGAAATGATGGCAGCACTGATTGGGTGTGGTTCTTTTTGTGTTTTTCACGCTAACTCAAGTTTTTTCTGGCTACTCAATAAGTTGCATGATGTACCGGTAAATACCCTATACAAAACCTATACACCTCAATCCCTAATCATGGGATTGTCTGGTCTCCTCGGCATTGGTATATTATTTTTGTTTGGGATTCGGTAAAGTAGGATTTTAATTGTTAATAATGGCCTGCATTTGCGCATATAAATCCTCCTTAACCACCCTGTAGTCCTGTACCTCAGCCAGGTTTTTCCACTCAAAAGGATCATTCTGATGATCATACAACTCCTCACTCCCATCCATATACCGGATGTAACGCCAATCTTTGGTGCGGTAAGCATAGGTCTGCTTCTGCACTTCCTCTTTATTCAAACCAACTCCAATCATAGATAAGGCGCCTTCAGGACCTTTCCAGGATTGTGTATGAGGATCTTCGAGAAATGGTTTCAGACTATATCCACCAAGCATGCCTCCTGATTCATTCTTCCGGTGATCTCCTTCCAGCTGACACAATTCCGATAAAGTGGGGAAGAGGTCGATTAATGAAACAGGATGGTCCACCCGGACATTGGTTTTTGCCTTTGGCACGCGGATAATTAAGGGAATCCTTGTACTTTCTTCCCACGCAGAATTTTTAAATAAATACTCCTTTTCTCCCATTTGCCAGCCATGGTCGCTGGTGAGCACAATGATGGTATTGTCTTTGAATTTACTATTGTTTACTGCATCAACGACAGTTCCAATCTGCTCATCCACAAAGGCCACACACGCAAGGTAGGCTTGCAAAAAATGTTTCAAACCAAGTTCAGCATCACCTCCGTATGACTCTTTTAGGGTTCGGTAAAATCTTAATCCTTTTGTGTCGGCTGGATAAATATTCTTATAATGTGTATCCTCTGCATCACCTTCTTTGATCGCGGAAAGCTCAATTTCATCCAGCGGGAACATATCGAAAAATCGCTTTGGGGCATACAATGGAGTATGTGGACGAACGAACCCAATTCCCATAAAAAAGGGTTTTTCAGCTTCTTCTGTTTCCATCTCTTTTATGCGTTTAGCCGCCCACTCAGCATGCATCTCATCGGGCATTAAATCACGGTTATCTTCATCAGTATAGTCTAAAAAATCAGATTTATTCCTTGTATAGAGCCAGCCTGTTTTGTTTCCTTCAGAAATACTATCATGAAAAGCCGGCACATCGGAAAGAGGAGCAAACGAACCATCTATCGGGCCGATACTTCTAAAAGGTTCGGGAACTGAAGGGTGACCAACCGGTTCTTTTCCATTATAAGCCAGCGGACCATAGTTATTGATGTCAACACCCCACTCATCCCAATATTCCTTCTTGTTTACATGCAGGAGTTTGCCGCTACCCATTACATGGTAGCCATTCTCTCCAAAGTATTCAAATAAAGTCTTGTTGTGCTTTAAAACCGGTTGCTGAAAGTGCTTTGTCCAGCCAAAATCTTTGGAATTATGAGGATAAACTCCAGTAAACAAACTATTTCT
>JAUUZS010000528.1 GCA_030589835.1 Cyclobacteriaceae bacterium | reverse complement strand
TCCCTCGTGGCCCATGTCAATTAGCTAAGGAATTTTCCATTCATGCGCCTCGACCGGTAGGTGGGCTGATCGCTCTCCACTTCGTTTCGTTTGTCAGGAATGACGATTTAAAAAAAAAAGCGATTTCCATGCTTGCATCAAACACAATTTTATAAATTCAATAATAAATCATACTTTTGCGCTCGATTTCGAGAACTAAGAAGAGTTTCCGATTTTCATTCACACCTTCCAGAATCTTTTGATTCACTTTGAAAAAACAAATGACATTCATAAAGGGTAAAATATGCCCTTTTAAAAAATAAATAAAGAACCAATTATTGATGAAAAAGTATTTCAATTTATTTGATCTCAAACAGACCGTTGACATAAAAACCGAGATCCTTTCAGGACTTACTGTTGCCCTTGCCTTAATTCCGGAAGCTATTGCTTTCGCACTCATCGCAGGGCTATCTCCACTGACTGGGCTTTACGCAGCATTTACCATAGGATTAGTTACATCCATCCTTGGAGGAAGGCCAGGTATGATCTCTGGTGCTACAGGCGCTATTGCAGTTGTGATTATTGCTTTGGCAAAGACTCATGGAGTGGAATATATTTTTGCCACCGTTGTTTTTGCCGGCATCATTCAAATAGCTGCAGGCGTATTAAAGCTTGGTAAATTCATACGCTTAGTTCCTCATCCAGTGATGTTCGGATTCGTTAATGGTTTGGCAGTGGTCATATTCATGTCGCAGCTCGATCAATTTAAAATTCCTGATGCATCGGGAGTCCTGCACTATATGACTGGATACAATCTTGCTTTCATGCTTGGGCTTGTACTTTTAACGATGCTAATTATCTGGGGATTGCCAAAGCTGACAAAAGCAGTGCCTTCATCCCTGGTGGCAATTATAGTTGTTTCCGCAATCGTAATCGGGTTCAGTCTCGACACGAAAACTGTCGGAGATATTGCCTCGGTTAAAGGTGGCTTCCCTCCTTTCAATATACCAAAAGTCCCATTCACCTGGGATTCAATGGTCATCATTTTTCCATACGCACTCATTGTGGCCGCTGTTGGCCTTGTGGAAAGCTTGCTTACGCTAAACTTAATTGATGAAATCACAGAGACCAGAGGACGGAGTAATAAAGAATGTGTCGCACAGGGTACTGCGAATATTGTCACCGGTTTTTTCTCCGGCATGGGAGGTTGTGCCATGATCGGTCAGAGCCTGATCAATATATCATCCGGAGCCAGAGCCAGGCTTTCGGGCATCGTAGCTTCGGTAATGCTACTGGTATTTATCATGTTTGGGGCAGACATTATAGAACGCTTGCCAATGGCCGCATTGACAGGGGTAATGATTATGGTGGCAATTGGCACATTTGAATGGGCCAGCCTGAAGACCTTCAAGAGAATGCCCAAATCCGATGTTTTTGTCATGGTCCTGGTAACATTAATTACTGTTTTTCTACACAATCTTGCATTGGCAGTTTTAATTGGAGTGGTAATCTCCGCCCTGGTTTTTGCATGGGAAAATGCCTTACGAATCCGTGCCAGAAAATTTGTCGATGATCTGGGCATCAAACATTATGAGATCTTCGGCCCGCTATTTTTTGGGTCAGTAGGTGTTTTCAACGAAAAATTTGACGTCTCAAATGATCCTAATGAAGTGATCATTGATTTTTCTGAAAGCCGGGTTGCTGATATGTCTGGAATTGAGGCGCTGAATAAAATTACTGAACGGTATGCAAAGGTTGGTAAAAAAATTCATTTGAAACACCTGAGCACAGATTGTCGGCAATTGCTGAAAAATGCCGACGACATCATTGATGTAAATGTACTCGAAGATCCTACCTACAAAGTGGTCACTAGTGGCTTTTAATAAAAGAATAAAAACAAATCTAGTGTTAAGTCAAGCTTCAAGTTTCAGGTAAAGTTGAGGATATTTATTAAGTTAAACCATTGATCTCTCCCTTTGGAGGGAGATACAGAGGGAGGATTAATAAATCTTAACTTAATAAATATCCGACATTTCATCCTTGACTTGACACTAGATATAAGGTAACTCTTTTCAGTCACATCCGATATTTCATTTTATCACCCATTATGGGGGATAATAATCCATGCTTCATTTTTTTTCAGTATTTGATGCAACCTATTCCGGAAAAATGAAGTCTAAAAAACAGTACCCCTAAATAGACTATGCTAAATCATGTGGAAAAATTACCTTAAAGTTGCCATCCGGAATTCCATTAAGGACAAGTATTATATCGTCATCAATGTATTTGGTTTGGGTGTTGCGATGGCCTTTGGCCTAACGATTTATCTTTTTCACGCCTACAATCTTGAGTTTGATAGCTATTATGCTCAAACAGATGATTACGTCAGGTTGCATTGTCTAAAAATGGAACCTAATGGCGATGAAAAAAGATTTGAATTGGCTCCCATACCCTTGGCGCCTTTGGCAGCCTCAGAGCTTGCAGGAATTGAGAACTATTCCAGATATATAGTTGGAGGAGACAACCTGAAACATAAAGATCTGATATTCAATCAAAGTATTGGCTATGCTGATACCAGCTTCTTTAAGCTATTTCCCATGAAATTGAAATCCGGGCATAATGCTAGCAAACTGAACTCCAACCTTATATACCTTACTGAGGAGTTGGCGAAGAAGTATTTTGCTGATGTCGATCCGGTCAACGAGGTTATGACCATTCATTATGGTGCTCAACGATATGTGGATTTTACCGTAGCAGGAGTTTTTGAGCGCATACTATTGAACTCAAGTTTTATTTTTGACGCCCTGGTTTCATTCGATCACTTTTTATATGGACGTGAAATCAAAGCTGAGGATTGGTCACCCTGGCAGCAGGTAAGTGTTGTTTTTAAATTATCATCTCCAGAAGTTATTGATCAACTCAATCAATCGATAAAGAAATATGTAGCCATTCAAAATGACGCCAGAGAAGAGTGGAAAGTTTCAGACTATCAGCTGATCAATTTCAATAATGCAGATATGCTTTATCAGGGGTTCATTGAGGGCACTCAAGCCAATTTACGCTTACGCCCAGAGGTGCTTTTAGTGTTTACCACCTTGGCCATCCTCATATTGTTGATTGTAAGCTTCAATCTTGCGAATACAGCTATGGCATTGATGGCAAGAAGATTCAAGGAAATTGGCATCCGGAAAGCTATGGGGGGAGGATCAAGACATATTTTTACGCAATTTATGTTTGAAATGTCATGGCCGCGACTGAGTGGATTTTGGTTGTTTCAAGCGCTTCAGCAATAGTCATATCCGGCAGGATTGTCGAAATAC
>JAUUZS010000300.1 GCA_030589835.1 Cyclobacteriaceae bacterium | reverse complement strand
AGATCATTTATGAGGTTCCCAACAGCTCACGGATAGACGATTACCTTCGTCTTGATTTATCGGCAAAATACAGGTTTCAGATGTCCCATAGGGTTCGTGGGGAAATTGGTGCATCGGTATGGAATCTGCTCAACAATCAAAATATTGTGGACACTTATTACCAAATTAATGACGGTGGCACTCTCGAAACCATTCAGCAATACGCGCTGGGATTTACACCCAATTTCATGTTTAGGGTAAATTTTTAGGCTCAACTTTGCATAATCGCCTTCCATTATTTTCATTGAGATCTTAGATATACCTGCTTAATATCTGATATTTTGCTGAAACCCGGATATTTTTTTGATCAGAAGTGACATATTTACTCAGGATGAGTTGTCTGTTGGTCTGAACTATTGTAAAGGTATAACACTTGCTTGTCGGAAGACAGGAATTTTCTAATGCATATTTCGATCTAAACCCATTTTTTATTGATGGTCAATTTTTCGATTTATTTCATCAATATTTCTGCATTTAGAAGGTATTTCCAAACGAATCATTCTGGGTTCTAACAGTTGAAGGATTGCACTCAGATTATATTGCCATGCTATTGAGATGTTTAATGTTGAACTCGTTTTTCAAATAAAAAAACTGATCCCTAAAATCAGTAAAAAGCCAACAACCGAAATGATCGTTTCCATTATACTCCATGACTGAAGAGTTTGTTTTTCTGTCATGTTGAGGTATTTGCCAACCAGCCAGAATCCACTGTCGTTCACATGGGAAAATGTTGTCGACCCTGCTGCAATGACCAATACTACCAAAGCTTTGCCCATATCACCTGTCCCCAAAACCTGGATAACAGGAGCTACCATGCCCGCAGCTGTGATCATCGCCACAGTGGCAGAACCTTGAGTGAGCCGAATAATTACAGCAAGAATATATGCCAGGACCACTGGAGGAATATTTTTGTTACTTATTGTTTCTGCCAGTGCAGCGCCTACTCCACTATCCACCAATATTTGCTTAAACACCCCTCCTCCTCCGGTAACCAGAATAATCAATCCGGCAGGCCCCAGAGCTTTATTGGCCACCTGCATCAACTGTTTACCACTAAAATTACGTCGAATTCCTAGAAAATACATGGCGGCTAGTGTAGCGATCAATAAAGCAATAAATGGATGGCCCAAAAACTGGATGATTTCAAAAAATCTATTCTCCTCAACCCAGTTATTTTTTACAGCCAGATCAGCAAACGTACTTGCCAGGATGAGTACCAAAGGCAAGGCGATCAGGAAAACAACCCAGCTAAAAGATGGCAATTCCTGATGTTTGCTTTCCGCAAGATGTTTTTGCTCTTCAGTAATATCGGGCGGATCAATATGAATTTTCTTTGCTATATAACTGCCAAAAAAAGGCCCGGCAATAATTGCGGTAGGAATGCCTACAATAAATCCGAATAATATCACCCATCCTAATTGCGCATCGATGATCTCAGCCACTGCAATTGGCCCGGGAGTAGGTGGTATAAAGGCATGGGTTACGGCCAATCCTGCCAATAAAGGAATGGCATAATAGAGCACTGATTTTTTTGCTTTGCGCGCCAATGCATAAACCATAGGAACCAAAATGATAAACCCAACATCCAAAAAAACAGGGATTGCAATGATGAATCCCGTGGTCATCATTGCCCAGGAAGACCGCTCTTCCCCGAATTTTTTAAGCATAGTACGGGATAGTGCCTCTGCCCCCCCCGAAACCTGGAGGATTTCACCAAATATAGCCCCTATCCCTACCACAATAGCAATAAATCCTAATATGCTTCCCATGCCATCCTGAATGCCTTTAATAATGTCCATTAGCGGCATTCCTGTAAATATCCCCACAAAGATACTGGTGATGAGCAGGGAAATAAAGGCATGGATTTTTAGCTTTATTACTAATAAAAACAGCAATCCAATTGCTGTAGTCGTAATAATAAAAAGTTCTAGAGTTGACATAGGTTTTTTAATTATTTGCCGTTATACCAAAAACTTCTTAGCCAGTTATGCTGCTGAAGTTTACTTACAAGGTCGTCTTCCATGTCCGGCAAATCTGATGTGGCGATGTTTTGAGTAGCCTGGTTTTCATTTCTAATTCCGGTGATGACTGTACTCACGGCAGGGTGTGCAAGTACAAATTTCAACGCGGTCTGTGGCATATTATATCGGACATCTTCAATCTCTTTTTTAATTTTATCTACACGTTTTACCGCCCGGTACATGCGATCACCTTCGAAGTATTTGCTTCGGAAATCATCTTTCGGAAACAGATCATCAGCCTTATACTTTCCTGTCAGGATTCCTTCATCATAGGCCACTCTTACGATTACTCCCACGTTATTTTTTAAGGCCTCAGGAAGAAATTCCGCTGCCGGTTCCTGCTCAAAAATATTGTAAATTACCTGCACAGTATCCAAATATCCATCTTTCATCAATTGAATCAATGAATTTTGATCTTGCTCAGGAGTACTAATTCCTATGTTTTTAATGATGCCTTCCGCCTTCAATTTCTGTAGAATCTCCAATGGTTTTGGATTGCTGTTCCACGCCCGGGTCCAGGTATGTAATTGCAATATATCAATGCAATCGGTATCAAGGTTTTTTCTGCATGTATCAACTGTAGCCCGGATATATTTTTCACCATATCGGTCTTCTACTTTGCAATATTGAGATGGCGGCCAGGGACCATCTGAAGGAGGGATTTTTGTAGCGACAGTTACTTCTTCTTTTCTTTCCTTCAATACTTCTGATATAATTTGCTCGCTTTTTCCATTTCCATACCCTAGCGCAGTATCGATAAAATTCAATCCTAAATCAATGGATTTATGGAGTGCATCAACAGAATCAGATATATTTTGCGCCCCCCAATGTGAACCAATTGCCCAGGCTCCAAATCCAATCTCCGAAACATTTATCCCTGTTCTTCCTAATGTTCTATATTTCATGCTAATTATTATTGTAATAAAAAAAATTGAAACCCAACCATTGCACCTGGTAATCCGCTACAACAAGTTTTTGCGACTATGCCTGTTTCGTTAGTTGTTCGCCAAGTTAGCCACAATCTGTAAAAAACCAATAGCCTTGGTTTAATTGAATACGAATTATACATCAGAAAATTCCTTTAAACCGACCGGCAGATATTCTGATTTTTAAATACTTTATAGCTGCGCAGTACACGTACTTTTCTCAAGCCACGATGCCCTTTGCATTCGACAAGCCTATTGTAAACAATGGGTTCTATGCCTCGACTATAAATGTGACTGTTTATCGCATATTAAAGACTCAACCCGAATTTCTAATACATAACCCAGGATGAATGATCGGCAATGCTCATTTTCATTTGAAAATAGCATCATAACTGTTACTTTGCGAAAAATTCAGGTGTTTTGAAATCAAAAAAAAAACCTCTAAAAAATCTTCGAAGAGATTCAGAAATGGCGCAATAAAAGGCGTTATTTATTTGCTTATCGGCGTAATTAGTTTTCCTGCCATCTTACTTTTTTCTATCAAAACAGGCGTTATTGCCAAATTGCCGAATCGAGAACAGCTAAGTACCATTCGGAATTTTGATGCCTCGGAAATTTACAGCACTGATAATATACTTTTGGGTCGTTATTATATCCAGAACAGGACCGTGTTGGAATACGAACAGTTTTCTCCGCACCTGGTAGATGCTTTGGTCTCAACAGAAGACGAGCGGTTTTTCGAACACAATGGTATAGATTTCAGAAGTCTGATGCGTGTATTTTTCAAGACTTTATTGTTGGGGGACCGAAGCTCAGGCGGTGGGTCAACCATCACCCAACAATTGGCTAAAAATATCTTTCACCGGCAGCAGTATCCATATTTTTCAATGCTAATTACCAAATTTCGTGAGATGTTAATTGCTTCAGAATTTGAGGATATCTATTCAAAAAAGGAAATCCTTACCCTTTATCTGAACACGGTTCCCTTTGGCGAGCATATTTATGGTGTGGAGGAAGCCGGGCAACGATTTTTTCAGAAACCTGCCAAAAGCCTGAATATTCAAGAATCGGCTATGCTTATAGGGATATTGAAAGCAAACAGTTATTACAACCCAAAAAACCACCCGGATAGAGCTTTAGGGAGACGTAATGTAGTCTTGGGTCAAATGGCCAGGGCAGAAGTAATTCAAGGTGAGGTGTTGGACTCGCTGAAGGCTTTGCCCCTAAAATTAAATTATAAAAAAAATGATCAGAACGATGGCCTGGCCACATATTTTCGGGAATATGTCAGGATAACATTGCAAAAATTGATTCCTCAAATTTCAGATAGTCTTGGCGAGAGCTTCAATTTGTACACCGATGGATTAAAGATTTATACCACAATTGATTCAAGACTTCAGACTTATGCCGAAAAAGCAGTTAGCAAGCATATGAAAGCTCTGCAAACGACTTTTGATGCACATTGGAATGACAGAAGCAAACCCTGGGAAAAGGATAACAACATTATGAGAAAGGCATTAAACCAAAGCCTTGAATATCAACGCCTGAAATCTGACGGAATTCCGAACGACTCGATCGACAAACTGATCAATGTGAAAAAAGAAATTGAGGTCCATTCCTGGTCGGGCAATAAGACGCACAAGATGAGCACAATGGATTCCATAAAATATTATCTCAAATTCCTAAATACAGGATTTCTTTCTGTAGACCCATACACCGGACAGATCAAAGCATGGGTTGGTGGGATTAATCATCGTTTTTTTAAGTACGATCATGTAAAGAAAAATGCCAAGAGGCAGGTCGGATCTATCTTCAAACCAATTGTTTACGCTTCTGCTTTAGAGCAGAATATCTCTCCTTGCAAATACATCAAAGCCACCCGTGAGACCTACGGAGAAAAGGATATGGAATGGACACCATCAAACTCGGGAGGCAAATATGAAGGGAAGTATTCTTTTGAAGGCGCACTTACCAAATCAGTTAATACGGTATCGGTAAAAGTGCTGGAGAAAGCAGGCATTGAAAATACCATTTCATTGGCAAAAGACATGGGCATTAGCAGCAACATCCCGAAAGTCCCTTCCATAGCGCTGGGCACTCCCAGTATTTCTCTTATGGAAATGGTCGAAGCATATTGTACGTTTGTCAATAAGGGAAAACATATGCAGCCCTATTCTATCAGCCGGATTGAAAATAGGGAGGGCGAGGTGATTTGGGAAAAACAAGCGCCAGTATCGGTGCAAGTTTTATCTTTGGCGACCAGTCAAATGATGATCGAAATGCTTAAGAGTGTGGTGGATGGCGGTACCGCTATCCGTCTGAGAAAAACATATCACATTCCGAATGATGTGGCGGGAAAAACTGGCACTACACAATCCAATGCAGATGGATGGTTTATGGCCATGACGCCAAGGTTGGTCACAGGCGTTTGGGTTGGGGGTGAGTATCCCGGCATTCATTTCCGAAGTACCGCGCTAGGCCAGGGAGCAAATATGGCACTACCTATCTATGCCTTGTATCAGCAACAAATAAACCGAAATAATGAACTAAGGCAAATTTCTAAAGCTCAGTTTCCAGTACCTTCCGCATCCGTAAGAAGGGAATTAGACTGTGATCCTTTCAAGGAAGATGGCGAATTTTGGAGAGAATTATTCCATAAAAAAGAAAATAAAACGCTTAAAAAAATCGATGCTAACCCATCATATGAAGAAGAAACTAACACAGAAAAAAAAGAAGCAGAAAAAGGATTGTTTAAGGGGATAAAAAGACTATTTAAGAAAAAAAAGAAAAACTAACTTTCCGATCAAGATTTCATATCAATAAAATTAGTAACGAAAAAACTGCGCAAAAAGCCATAATTTGT
>JAUUZS010000190.1 GCA_030589835.1 Cyclobacteriaceae bacterium | reverse complement strand
GGTGTGACCAAAAAAATCAGTCCCCAGTTTTGGGTTCACATAATCTACCGGGGCCTTTGCGCTTTCCCGGACAGATTCATTATTGGTACACGATACTTGCATCAAAAAGGTAATGCAGGTTATCAAAATAATATATTTTTTAGAATTATTCATTTGTTTGATATTAAAATAAACCATGCCACTAAGCAGATTATAATCATGCTAGGGTGCATTTCGATCATAATCCCATGCATGGCCTGTTATCCTTCGTTAAAAAGTAGTTTAATCAATTTTTGATACTGAGAAAAATCAGTGATTATGATGTGCGCCCCTGCTTTTACCAGGCGGGATCTCTTATTCAAATCCTTGCCATATCGTCTGATTTCATTGCTCATGATACCGGTTGCGATGCCGTCAAATCTTCTGCATTCCCTGATTTCTACCGGTCCATCACCAAAGACCGCCAGTTCGTTTCCTTTCAATTGATTTTCATTGATGATTTTTTCCATTACCATCTGCTTGGAGAATTTAGAAACATCTCTCATTGCCCCATAAATCCTACCTTCAAACAGATCGGCATATCCAAGCATTTCAGCCTCGTTTTTCACATCATCGACATCGGTTCCACTCGCCAGGTACATTTTGATTCCCCGGTTTTTCAACTCATTCAGAAATGGGATCACTCCTTTAAGCGTAAAATCTTCCACATCAAGCTCACCGGCTTGCAACTTTGCGCTTCGCTGGTTTACCATTTCCATCAAGGCGTCATTATAGATTTCCTTGTATTTATATTTATCGAGGATTTTATCTTTAGGAACATATCCGAATTCTTCAATAAGCTTGATCAATCCTTCCATTTGGTAAATGGTTTGGATCCCTGTTGTTTTATTGATGAATTCTTTTGATTGGCGTATCACTTCATTGTATCCCGCCTGATCAACCGTATCATACTTTTCGCCCAAAATAGCCCTGATCATTACCGGTTCCATGATCTCTTCCCATCCTTCACGCAGGGTGCTTATGGTTCCGTCGTGATCGAATACTGCATGTTTGATGTCGCCCATTTGCGCCAGGCAATGGTCATCGCAGATTTCAAATTCGGTATCCGGTAGATATTTTGCTAATCTGGGGCTTTCAGCAAGGTCTGCATTGTAAACCAAACTAGGATCTTTGCTAATTTCGAGTATTTCCTCTGCATTGGCTGTGCCCGTTGTAAATAATTTTTGAACCGTTATCGCTGAGGCGAAGTTGGCAAATGTTGCGGCCTCCCGGGGGGAAATACCTGATGCCAGACACAAAGTTAGCGCGCTAATGCCTGTGTCGCCGGCGCCAACAATATCCAGTTTAGAAGTCAATTGTACTCCCGGGATTTCGTGAGCGCCTGTCTCATCAATGGAAATCATTCCCCTGGATCCACAGGTAATCACAATTGGTTTTCCGGATTCACTAAATAATTTTGCACCATAAGCTTTGAGCTCCTTGTAGGCAATGGACTCAGAAGGATTTACAGAAACCCCGCAAAGCTCGGCGGTCTCAAGGTCGTTAGTTTTGCGGTATACATTGCTGAATTTGTCATTGTAATGCCGCGAATCAACGATTATTATTTTATCATCAAATTCCTTAAAAATTTTATTGGCTTCATCGATGAAGGCTTCATTATTCAAACTTCCCGTTACCTGCTGGTTGAAGATAAGGGCATCATTTTCAACTAAAGCTACTCGGATGTTTTGGAGAATAAGATCGTCAGTTTCTTTAGACCGTTCATTGTAAACGCCAAAATCGTTCCTTGGATCTTCAACATCGTTATTGTACTTTTTTAAGTAGGTGTAGGTATTGAAATTTTCTTGTTGGATTACCAGATTTGAAGTGTCAGCATTCAATCCATTCAGCAGCGAAGTTAACTCCCGACCGTAGATATCATTTCCAATCACACCAATCGCCTGAATTTGCTTTGGCTTGAGGGCAGAAAGATTGGAAACAATGTTTGCTGCGCCACCCGGAGTATAATAATGCTTCCCAACTGCTTCAGCCTTTTGCCCTGTTTCAACGGAAACTTCAGAGCCACGTTGATCCATGATCCAATAGGCATCCAAACAGAAATCGCCATAAACAGCAATTTTTGCCCCTTTTATTTTTTCTATTATCCCTTTTATTTGTTGTTGATCCATAATGTCTAAAAATTAATCCTAACCTGCATCATGCAGGAATTAATTATTGATATTGTTAATGAGTTAGTAATTTCCTAGAGTGTAAAGAATTTCATGAATAACAAATACTAATAGTTTTGGTCAATCAATTCACAAATGATGTGATAGGCCAGTTCATGAACCTCCTGGCTGTGATTGGTTTTATCTGAATTGGCACAGAGACAAACGTCAGAGAGTTCTTCTAATGGAGTATTTGTTTTTCCGGTGAATCCGATAACCTTAAGCCCTTTTTCCTTAGCCATTTTTACCGCTGCAAGTACATTACCGGAGGTGCCACTGGTAGAAAAGGCCCACAATACATCATTTTCTTTTCCAAGCGCTTCAATTTGTCTTGAGAAAATATCTTCAAAAGAAAAATCGTTTCCGATGCAGGTTGTTAATGAAGGATCTGTAGATAGGGCAATGGCAGGAAGAGGTTTTCTTACCTTACGGAATTTGCCGACAAATTCACCGGCGATGTGCTGGCAGTCAGCCATGGAACCACCATTTCCGCAAAGGAATATCTGGTTGCCAGTTGAAAAGGTGTTTTGTACCAATGCAGCAATTTCTTCCACTACTTCAATGCTGTTCTGTTCGAAGTGCTCAACGGTACTTTTATGTGCTTTAATATTTGCAATTATTGTATCTTTCATATTGTATTAATGTCTTATTTTCTTTTCAATCTTCTTTATCAATCTCTATCAATCTTCTTTATCAATCTCTATCAATCTCCTTTATTCAATCTCTATCAATCTCCTTTATTCAATCTCTATCAATCTCCTTTATTCAATCTTCATTTTCAATCTCTCTTCAATCTCTTCTACAATAACTCAGTAACATATTTATAGAAAAGGGGAAAGGTTTGCTTTTGATTTCCTTCTACATAATATCCCTTTCCACCGTAGGCTTCCGGCACCCGAACGACAATGCTTTTTTGATCGCGGTAATAATATCCTGTCTCAGACTCGTTTGTTATATGTGATCGGTGAAATGGCCTGATGTCAAAATCTGCTGTAACAATTCCTTTAGGCACCTTGCCAATATTTCCTGTCATGGATGCGGCTTTCAGAAATACTTCAGGGCCGGTGACAGCACTGCCGATATTTAATACCATGCCTCCTTCAGAAAGCTTTGCGATTTCATTGGTGTAAATCAGAAAATCCCTGCCGGAACAGGCGCCTTTTGCTGCGCCGTCAAATGAAACATGCTGATCCGTGACATCGGTACCAATTCCCACATGAATGGTGAACGGAATGTTCTTTTTGTAACAAGTGGCTAATACGCTTTTGTCTGGATGAAGAAATTGATCTGGCGATCCTTCTTTCCAAACTTTAGCCAGAACTTTGCCTCTGAAGGTTTCATCCATAATGGTTTTGCCTAAAGACTCGCCTAAACCTAATAGCAGGCTGTGGCCCAGGTTCATCGCCGTATTGATATATGCAAATTCATAAGCCATGCCAAATTGCCCTTTTTCCAAGGCCTTGGGAACATATTCGCTCGTTTGCCCGATCATGGCCAATTCAAAGTCATGGATAGAGGTCGCCATATTCCCTCCAACACAAGTGAAAATATCTCGATCAACCAAGTCGGCAAGTAGCAATCCAAGCCCATTTTTTATTAAATGAGCGCCTGTAAAAAGAATAATTGGTAGCTTTTCATTGCGGTGACGGATCACTTCTTTGGCGAGTAAGCGTAGGTTTTCGTCTACTTCAGGCAAAACGTTGTAATCGTTTGAAGCAACTTGCTTTGGGTCTAATAGATCTTCAAGTTGTACCTTATTGTCCCGCTGGCTAATCGGGTAGGTTTTAATTTTTGTAGCATCAAATATCTTGTGTCTTCCCTTGTATTCCATGAATGTGGCTGTATTGTTTTTTAATTTGGTTGTTTATAAACTAATTAAACTCAGCTAAAAATCAGTTAAGCTAAAAGTATTTATAGTATTACCATCTAAAGGCTCAATCAGGCTATAAAAATATGAAAAATCTAGGCAGTAATTTTAGGGAGGAAAAGAAATTAATTTAACTCAGACAAATCAACAATTTTGTGGATTGGCAATACAAATTGACATAAGTTTCTTCCCTGTAGAAAAAATATATATTGTGTTGATATTGTGTGGTTTACGTTTTTTTCTCTGTGTAAACTCAGTGTAAAATCTCCTTTGTTCTCTGTGGTAAAAATCTAAACCACAGAGGATCAAGAGAAATAACAGAGGGTCACAGAGCCAACTATTTCCTCATGGCTTTATATGCATTGATCAAACTGTTTGTTGAGGAATCATGCGTGGAGACTTCTTTGTCATCTGCCAGCTCAGGTAATATTTGATTGGCGAGTTGCTTTCCTAATTCCACCCCCCACTGATCAAAACTGAAAATATTCCATATGATGCCCTGCACAAAAATTTTGTGCTCATACATGGCAATCAGACTGCCCAATACTTCCGGAGTAAGGGTATCAAATAAAATAGAATTCGTAGGAATATTCCCTTCAAAAACTTTAAAAGGCAATAAAAATTCGATTTCATCCTCGCTTTTATTTGCAGCTTTTAACTCTTCCCGCACGGCATCCTCAGATTTGCCTTTCATCAAGGCCTCGGTTTGTGCAAAGAAATTTGCCAGCAGTTTTGCGTGATGGTCACCAATAGGATTTTGCGAATTTGCCGGGGCAAGAAAATCACAAGGGATAAGTTTTGTTCCCTGATGTATCAATTGATAGAAAGCGTGCTGTCCGTTGGTGCCTGGCTCTCCCCAAATAATCGGCCCGGTCTGATAGTCAACACCTTGCCCGTTCCGATCGACCTGTTTTCCGTTGCTCTCCATATTTCCCTGTTGGAAATAGGCAGGAAATCGATGAAGGTACTGATCGTATGGTAAAATAACCTCCGTTTCAGCGCCATAAAAATTATTATACCAAATTCCTATTAATGCCAGGATCACAGGGATGTTTGCATCGAAAGGGGTAGTCCTGAAATGCTCATCCATGTTGTGGGCGCCGAGCAGTAATTTTTCATAATTATCGTAACCTATAGTACAGGCGATGGAAAGGCCGATGGCTGACCAAAGGGAATATCTTCCGCCTACCCAGTTCCAGAATTCAAACATGTTATTCGAATCAATCCCAAAAGTCACAACGGCTTCCTGGTTTGTTGATAAGGCAGCAAAATGCATCTTGATGTGCTCTTTATCTTTAGCGACTTTCAAAAACCAGTCTCGTGCAGTAAAAGCGTTGGTCATGGTCTCCTGGGTAGTGAAGGTTTTAGAAGCTACAAAAAATAAAGTGGTTTCCGGGTTTAAGCCTTTCAGCGTTTCTGCGATATGGGTGCCATCTACGTTCGAGACAAAATGAGCGTTGATGTTTTCTTTTTTATAAGGTTTAAGCGCTTCTGTGACCATCAGTGGCCCAAGATCTGATCCGCCTATTCCTATGTTTACAATATCAGAAATTGGCTTTCCCGTATATCCTTTCCATTCTCCTGATATAATTTGTTCAGAGAACGATTTCATTTTTTGTAAAACGTCCCGGACCTCAGGCATTACATCCTTTCCATCCACAATCACTTTCCGGTCAGATGTGTTTCGAAGTGCGGTATGCAATACTGATCGATCTTCAGTTTGATTGATTTTGTCACCTGTAAAGCATGCCTCAATCGCCTCAGTCAATTTCATTTCTTTTGCCAAATTCAGCAGCAGCTCCTGGGTTTCTTCATTAATTAGGTTTTTGGAATAATCAATGAGAATATCCTGAAATTTCAGTGAAAACTTCGTGAAGCGATTGGCATCATTTTGAAATAATACGTTCAAATCAAAATCTATGGCTTTATCGAAATGCGCTTCAAGCTTTTCCCATGCTTGTGTATGAGTGGGGTTAATATTTTCTAACATTTGATCTTTTATTTTTGTATTCAAATAGGAAGCACAAAAATAGTCAAATAGAATAAAGTGGAAGTGAAATACTTGAATTAGTTTTTGGGGAAACAGTATGGGTTCTTCCAAAACATAAATTCGCTATAAATACAAACTTAAATGAGAAAATAGGTAGATTCTGGATAGCAAAGTAGAGAGATAGGGAGAGGTATTTGATTGTTGGAAATTTATTAAAATAGATAGCCATCCAATAGGAAGATTTGATTTATGTCAATACAAACATCTGGCAATCAGTGAAAAATATTGATAAATGAAGAATTTACTTCAAGTCAAAAAATGTTAAATGAAGGTGCTAATTAGAGTCCGTCTATAAAGTCAGAGTTTGTTCAGAATGTTCGAGATCAAGGCTTGCGAAGTTTCTAAAAAAAACGGAGTTTACGTTTGTAAATGAGTTTTTTAGAAACAAGCATAACGCAGAGATCGGACATTATGGACAGACTCTATTCAATTCTTTATACATGATGATGAGCAAGCGCAAGTTCTGCTTTTTCCGCTGCCCGCTTCAACACCGGTAAATAATCTGAAATGATCTGTTCCACTTCAACCTGCCCCACAGGCATACCGACGTTGATGGCACAAACTACCTTTCCATTTCGATTATGGACCGGGATGGAAAGGGAACGGAGACTTTCTTCCAATTCCTGATCTACAAAAGAGTATGTATCTGTCTTGGCCTGTCGGATTGCTTTTATGAGCTGGGAAGGGTCCGTGATCGTTTTGCTGGTGTACGCTTTCAGCACGGATTGTTTCAGGAAATTTTCTAATTCTGTGTCAGATAGCTTTGCCAGCAATACCCTTCCCATCGAGGTGCAATACGCAGGCAACCTTGATCCCACATTAAGGTTTACTGTGAGGATTTGATGTTGTGATGGGATCCGTGCGATGTATACGATGTCATTGCCATCAAGCACCGCCGCAGAACAGGCCTTGCCCAGTTCACGACTTACCTCCCTCATTAATGGCAGAATCACCTCAATAAAATCCAGATTGCTCAGGTATTGGTGGCCAAGCTCAAGTATTTTTGCAGAGAGGCAAAATTGGTCACCGTCTTTAATAATATAACCCAGGCTTTGCAAAGTGAGTAAAAACCGTCTCGCCGAGGCCCTGCTCATATTATTTTTTTGAGCCACTTCACTTAGCCTCATTTTCAAATTCTCCTTATCAAATGATTTGATTACTGAAAGACCTCTTGCGAGGGTCTTTAAAAAATCTTTGTTGTTTTCTGGCTCAGACATTTAAAATAATCTTATAAAATGGATTGGAATACCTGATTGATGTCGTTTCGATTCATCGTTCTGATGTTGTAAAATAGCAGCCTTGCTTGCTTCAGGGTGCCATCATTCAATACATCAAGATCTTTTGCAAAGATGTCATATTGTGATAGTTAATTTTTTAATCCCAATTCGGGAATCAATATTTCTAAGGATTCAATTAGTGCCTCAGATGTGATCAATACATATTCATTACTCATGGGAAAATGTTCATTTTTTAATCAATAACTGCCTGATATACCAAAGTTTTAAAACGATCCCTCAAGTAGGCTGATGAACCCACATCCT
>JAUUZS010000219.1 GCA_030589835.1 Cyclobacteriaceae bacterium | reverse complement strand
ATGAAGGTTTTTATTTCTGCACCAAAAACTGCTGATCTTTATATTTTCAATATTGCTGGCCAAAAAATGATCGAAAAGAAAAACTTTTTAGTTGGTGAGATAGATATAAGCAAGTTTAATACTGGTATTTACACGGTGATATTTACGATTAAAGAAGGAATAGTTATTAAGAAATTAATTAAGGAGTAAAATAAGAGCCTAAATCAATTTGGAATTGAAGCCACCATATGGGAGATCAATTAATGTTGATTAAAACTGAATTAAGAACCTTCGAGCATTTGAATGAGGAATTTAGAATTTAAATTGAGCGTTCTGAATGAAATTTGAGTTATAGGCTTTTCTTATTTTCATAATTCAAATGTTCTTTTGTTCAATTGTTCTATATTCTTCTTTCTTATACTTTACGAAGATTCAACAAGCTCTGAAAGAGCGACATATATTAGCCCGGTGCAATGCGCCGGGTATCAATAGTAATAGTGATTTAGCCCTCGTATGGGCGGAATATATCGCCCTTACGAGGGCTAAATGGCCTATTCGAAACCAATCACAATGATGGATCAGCAATTTGTCGTACACCCTTATTCAAATCTAAATAATATCTTAATTTAGTAAAACGTAATACGGCAATATCTTTGGATATAAGAATAACCGGATTGAGGCATTATTAAAATAAAATACTATGAGTATGAACAATAGCGCAATAAGGAAGACGGGTATCTATTTAACCATTATGTTTTTGGTGATATCCTGTACGACGGTGGATGATCATTCAGCTTACAACGGAGGTGCCGAAATGACAAATCTGGTAGACTATGTCAATCCCTTGATGGGTACTGACTCTAAATATTCCTTGTCCAATGGGAATACCTATCCGGCGATTGCTACTCCCTGGGGAATGAATTTCTGGACTCCAATGACTTCCGGTATGGGCGATGGCTGGACCTATAAGTACAACGAAAATAAAATCAGGGGTATCAAGCAAACCCACCAGCCGAGTCCGTGGATCAATGATTACGCTGCGTTTTCTTTGATGGCCGTAACGGGAGAATTGAAATATAAAGAAAAAGAGCGCGGATCCTGGTTCTCGCACAAGGCAGAAATTGTTAAGCCACATCATTACCAGGTCTATCTGGCAGATTATGACGTTGTAGCTGAAGTTGCTCCAACCGAACGCGCTGCGCATTTCAAATTCACTTTTCCTGAGTCTGATTCTTCATATATATTACTGGATGGATTTTACAAAGGATCAATGGTGAAGATCATTCCTAAAGAAAGAAAAATTGTTGGCTATTGCCGGAATAATCGTGGTGGGGTTCCTGAAAACTTTCATAATTATTTTGTTGCGCAATTTGACAAGGATTTTGAAATCACACACACCTGGCATGACAAATGGGAATTTCAGGAGAATTCGGTAGAAAGTGAAGGAGAACATGTAGGAGCGATAATTGGGTTCAAAACGAAAAGAGGAGAAATTGTGCATGCGAAAGTGGCTTCATCGTTTATTAGCCTTGAGCAGGCAGAGCTAAATTTGAGCAGGGAAATTGGTGATGATGCGTTCGATGACACCAAAAATAAAGCAAAAAACGCCTGGGAAAAGGAATTGAATAGAATTGTCGTGGAAGATGTTAACATTGACAATATCAGAACATTTTATTCTTGTCTGTATCGAGTGCTGTTGTTCCCAAGGAAATTTTATGAATACAATAAAGATAATGAGATTGTGCACTACAGTCCGTACAACGGAAAGGTATTGCCCGGTTACATGTTTACCGACAATGGCTTCTGGGACACCTTCAGAGCAGTTTTTCCATTTTTTAATATGATGTATCCGGAGATGAATGGAAAAATTATGAAAGGTCTGGCTAATACATACCGGGAGTCTGGTTGGTTGCCGGAATGGGCCAGCCCAGGTCATCGGCAAAGCATGATCGGGTCAAACTCCGCCACAATTATAGCAGATGCATACCTCAAAGGAGTGGTAGATTCAGACGAAGAGATATTGTTGGAAGCAATGCTGAAGAACGCAACGATCGAGGAGGGAAGACCTGAAAGATCTGTGGGCAGAGAGGGGTTAAATTACTACAACGAGCTTGGTTATATTCCGTATGATGTGGGCATCAATGAAAATACGGCGCGTACCCTGGAATATGCCTTTGCAGATTTTACCATAGCAAAAATGGCAGAAAAAATGGGTAAAACAGATGTTGCAGAAAAGTATTTACAGCAGTCGATGAACTATAAACATGTTTTTGATCCATCGACCAATTTGATGAGAGGTAAAAATAAAGATGGCTCCTTTCAATCGCCCTTTAATCCATTGAAATGGGGAGATGCTTTTACAGAAGGTAACAGTCTGCATTATACATGGTCTGTATTTCATGATATCCAGGGCCTGATCGATTTAATGGGAGGGAAAGAAGCGTTTGTAGCACAATTGGATAATGTATTTGATATGCCCCCCGATTTTGATGATTCCTACTATGGACAGACCATTCACGAGATAAGAGAAATGCAAATCGTGAATATGGGAAATTATGCCCATGGCAACCAGCCTGTTCAGCATATGATATACCTCTATAATTATGCAAACGTTCCGTATAAAACACAAGAAAAGATCAGGGATGTACTGGTAAAATTATATGCCGCTACACCAGATGGGTATTGTGGAGATGAGGACAATGGTCAGACATCAGCATGGTATGTATTTAGCGCTTTAGGGTTTTATCCTGTAACTCCGGGTACGGATCAGTACGTAATTGGAAGCCCATTATTCGACATAGCAACAATCAGTCTTGAAAATGGGAATAAGTTTGCTATCACTGCAGAGAACAACTCAAAGAAAAATTTTTACGTGCAGTCAACAATGCTGAATGATGAAAACTACACCAACAGCTATATTACCTATGATGATATTCAGCACGGTGGGGAGCTAATTTTTAATATGGATAATAAGCCAAATAAAAATTGGGGCAGCCAGGGGGAGGATGTGCCCTATTCATTAAGTCTCGAGAAATAAGATACAATTTTAAATGAAAAGGCTTTAATGTGGATCAACCCAGAAATCTTGCAAAGTCGGTCATGCTGGAGTAGTTTTCCGAGATAAGTTTTTTTTAACTTTAAACTGCATTTTTCCTCCATGCTATAGAGCTATTCACATAAAAATTTAGGACATTACAAATGCTAAACCCTAAATTTTTTTTTATGAAAAATCATACTGTTTCATTATCACGTCGGAAGTTTTTACAAACCGCGGCAACAGGCGCTATTGCGGCTCCACTTATCCTCGAATCCTGTGCTCAGAAAGATGACATCCTACAACATGCTTGCATAGGTGTTGGTGGAATGGGGTGGGGAGACTTGCAACAATTCATCAAACACCCGAAAGTGCAGATTGTAGCCATATGTGATGTGGACGCAGAAAGATTGAAAAAAGCTTCCGAAATCGTTCCCGATGCACGGAAATACAGCGATTGGCGGGAGCTTCTTGAAAAGGAAGGAAATAATATTGCCTCTGTCAATGTGGCTGTGCCAGATCATAGCCATTTCAGTATTGCCTATAGTGCCATAGAAAAGGGCTTACATGTGTATTGCCAGAAGCCTTTATGCCACGATGTTGCGGAGGTACGTTTGCTTACCGAAGCAGCCATAAAAGCTGGTGTGAATACGCAACTCGGCACGCAGCATGCTTCATCTGCAAATGACCGGGCAGGGGTTCAGTTGATTAAGGAAGGAGCAATTGGTAAAGTCAAACATGTCTATCTTTGTTCGAACCGCCCAAGTGCGGTGCAGTACAGGATCGTAGGGCCTCGCCCATCGATGGAACAAGAAGCGCCCACGAAGCTGAACTGGGATCTGTGGACCGGAACCGCACCAATGCGTTCTTATGCACCGGAAATATATCATCCTATGAAGTGGAGGGCATGGATTGATTTCGGGACAGGGTGGTCAGGCGATATCGGATGTCATATTTTTGATGCGGTATGGAAAGGCCTTGGCTTGAAAGCCCCTAAATCTGTCATTGCCAAAGTTCAGCAGTCGTGGCAGGACTCGCCGGAACGAAGATCTGATAACTGGCCTCAAAGCGACCACATCTCATGGGTGTTCCCGGGCAACGAACTTACTGAATCGGATGAACTGCCACTGGAGTGGTTCGATGGGGAGTTCTACCCACCACAGGAGGTAATGGATTTATTTCCGGGAGAAACATATCCGGCAGAATCGGCGATGCTGATTGGTACAAAAGGGGCGCTACTTATCGTCCACGGCGGTGGATTGGCGCTACTTCCTCAAAACAAATTTGAGGATTACAACATGCCAAAATTCAAGGAGCGCAATCATTACCACCACTTTGTGGATGCCTGTTTGGGCGGTGAAAATACCGAATCGCATTTCGCACAGACCGGGCCAATGACCGAGGCCATCCTGTTGGGAACCGTGGCCATTCGGGAGCCGGATACCTTACTGGATTGGGATGCCGTCAATATGAAGTTTACGAATTATCCTGAAGCCAATAAGCATCTAAGTCGTAACTACCGCAAGGGCTGGGAGATGGCAGGATTTTAATACACATATCATTTTGGTTCATGACCATAATCCTTACACCCGATTGAATAGTTAGTGAAAAAAATAAAATTAAAAGAGTAAAGAATTATTTAGCTTAAGGCGTACAAATCGCTGTAGAAAAAAAATGGCGATAAAGTTTTTCATGATCCTCCCAGAGAAAGATACACAACTTACACCTGGGTTTATAAATGGTAATCATGCTGTAGAGTAAAATATTAAAACGATTGACTGAAATTGCTATACCTTAAGCAAAAGTCTATTAACAATCCTACACTCCATAATTTGCAGAGTTGAAGATCATTCATTGATGGAATTCCCCTTTCTGTAGAGACGCTCTACCTGATCATTGATTTCTTTTGGATACACATTTCTACGAGCATACTTTTGATTTACAACATCATTATTTCAATCAAATGAATTCTTATGAAACACAAGATAGATGCAGGCGATTATTCAACCTTGAGTTGAAAATAAAATTTGAAAAATAATAGAAAAGGGAGATCATGATAAAAAGAAATATTTATATGAGTTTACTGCAGTTGGTTAAAATTTCATTGCTCGTTTGGATGTGCCTATTATCAATCACCTTTTTTATGGCTTGTAATAGTGAGGATATCGTACCAAGTGATGAACAAGTAGTAGATGACGAACAAGTAGTAGATGTTGACGATTCCGATTTTGAAGCCGCAGATTGGACAACAGAAACACACAGTAATGATGCAGACCCAAATATTGAAGAAGTATTTGAAGATAATGCTGTAAAAAGGCTTGATATAGTTATTACAGAGGTGCGTTGGCAAAGTATGCTGGATGATATGACAGCAACTTATGGCGAATTTGATGGCGGACGAGGCGGCGGAGGTGGCGGCTTAACGGAATCTGACCCAATATTTGTACCAGCGGAGGTATTTTATAATGATATACAATGGTATAGAGTCGGGGTTCGATTCAAGGGAAATTCAAGTTTGCAAAGTGCCTGGGAAAATGGCATTTTAAAACTATCATTAAAATTAGATTTTGATGAGTTTGAAGATGACTATTCTCAAATAGACAACCAACGCTTTTATGGTTTTAAAAAATTCAGCCTAAAAAATAATTATGATGATAGGTCTATGCTCAGGGAAAAAGTAGCAAGTGATGTCTTTAGAAATGCCGGATTGGCAGGGCCTCATACTGCATTTTATACCTTATATGTAGATCATGGAGATGGTCCTATATACTTTGGATTATATACTCTGGTCGAAGAAGTTGATGGTTCAGTATTAGATACTCAGTTTGATGATGATGATGGCAATTTGTATAAACCGGATGGAGATGCTGCGAGTTTTGCACTTGGTACTTATGATGAAGGTGAATTTGAAAAAAAGACAAATGAGGATGAAGCTGATTTTACCGATGTACAAAACTTGTATGACATATTACATAACGATAACAGAACAACAGATGCCGCAGCTTGGAGAGCTAATTTAGAATCAGTTTTTGATGTTGATGTTTTTTTAAAATATTTGGCGATTAATACGGTAATCCAAAATTGGGATACTTATGGAAGAATGACACACAACTATTACCTATATAATAACTCAACAACAGGTAAACTAACATGGATACCCTGGGATAATAATGAGGCCTTACAATTTGGAAAACAGGGAGGTGCGGTGTCGCTGGGCTTTTCCGACGTAGCTGCAAATGAATGGCCCTTAATACGGTACTTATATGACGATGAGCAATATAAAGCGCAATATGATGCCTATGTTGAGGAAACTATCAATGGAGCTTTTAGTGTAAGTTCTATTCAGTCTCAATACTCGACATATTCATCCTTGATTGAGCCTTACGCTACCTCAGAAATTTCAGGATATTCATTTCTAAATAGTAGTTCAGATTTTCAAATAGCAGTTAACGCACTTAATCAACATGTCAGTGATCGTTCTTCAGCAGTTAATAATTATCTGAATTGATCATAAACGTTATTAATTTTGATGTGTTTCCGTTCAGAAACTAAATAGATTCCAGATGAAATTACAAATTGCATAATGCGAAAAAATCAAATCAAATTTTTTGAGTCTCTAATAATTTCCTTTGTCTGGGTGATGTTTTTTGCTGCGCCTTTATTTTTTGGACAGTTTGAAGTTCAGATTAATTGGAATCACGTATTTAGGACATGGTTTGACTATCTGCCTCTACTTCTACTATTTATTGTTAATCGTTTTATCTTATTACCAAAATTATTTTTCAGAAACAGGCGCTTACTTTATATCATTAGTATAGGTAGTTTAATAATTTTAGTAACTACGATATCCTTCATAAATGAAAGACAGAATCGAGTAGGTTTAGATCGGAATCGAATAGAACAGAGGTTGCCACCAAACGGGCCTGCTAACAGAAGGCCACCCTCGCCTGCCAATAGAGGTGAATTGAAAAGATTGCCGCCCAAACAAGATCGGAGACTTCCTGAACCGGTAGCACCTTATTTAAGTTTGTTTATTTTTTCGGTACTGATTATAAGTTTT
>JAUUZS010000051.1 GCA_030589835.1 Cyclobacteriaceae bacterium | reverse complement strand
GTGAAAAAGATTTAGATCCTATAAGAAAGGGGACAGTGACTTTTTTTAACACAGGAAAAGGATATGGCTTTATCGGAGATCTTGAGACAAACGAAAGTATATTCGTTCACAGCAATGGGTTGATGGATGAAATAAATGAAAATGACAAAGTGACCTTCGAAACGGAGCGTGGGCCAAGAGGACTAAATGCCGTAAAAGTAGCACTGGTAAAACAGTGAGATAATTCCTGAATTTATTCCTTGTATTCGCTATATTTTTCCATTCTAATACCTTAATAATTCCAACTCTAACAGTGCAATGCCATCAAAATTTGCCTCGCCCGCAGGCAAGTCTTCGAATACTTTGCGCACCTTTGATTGATGACCTTTTTCTCTTCAGGTAAGGATTAGGCAGATTTTTCGTATTGAATTCGAATACCTATAATCGGGAAGAAGTAATCTCAATCGAATACCGTTTCTTGGGGATTATCTTTCAAGGTAAACATCCGCTCAATTTGCGATTCAGTATTCCGGTCGGTCGAAAGGTCAGGTAATGTATTCAACTCAAAAAAACCAACATCGCTTGTTTCCATTCCTGCTTTTAAAGCGCCACCGATTTCTTTGCACAAGAAAAAAAGTTTATACACATAATATATTTCTGGCGGATGCGGGTGACACTTCTTATCAAAAACAGCCAGCAATTTTTCTGCTTTGGCCTTCAGGCCAGATTCCTCCTGTATTTCTTTTACCACCACCTCTGACGCCGTCAATCCTACATCTGCCCAACCTCCGGGAAGTGCCCATTTTCCATCGGAAGTCTCTTTTACCAACAATATTTTTTGTCCTCGAAATATCACTGCCCGTACATCCACTTTTGGAGTTAGGTAACCTTTTTCAAGTTTAAATATTTCGTCCAGTTGTTCCATCCGGATATTCGAAAAATTCGTTAGAATATCTTTGCTGAGTTGCATTATTTGCTCATAACGCTCTACATCGTATTTATTTTCGGTGTAGGTAAGCCCGGCTTGTGCAATAGATTGGAGGTGTTGAGCTATTTCAAGCCATTTATATTTATAGTCCATAGCATTCATTGATATTTTATGTGCAACAAAAATCCTAATTTTCACTAACAATCATCATGAATTGAAAGAATAATGTTTATTTTTGAAACAAAAAAATATTCTGTATTATGCCCATGCTTAATGAAATAAAAGAAATTCCCGATAAGGCAGAGAAAATTCTCTATTCAACCAAAAACATAAAACTTCCTACTGATGTTCCGTATATAGGTATGGGATCATCATATTATGCCATTTTGGCGATGTATTATTTGGGACTTCCTATAAAACCCAGTAGAGCTTCAGAATATTATAATTATTTATCACAAAAAAAAGTCAAGGAGCTGGGAGTGCTCATATCACAATCTGGCAGAAGCAGTGAAGTGATATGGTGCCGCGATTTGTTCCAACGATTTTATGCCATCACCAACGTATTGAAAAGCCCGCTTTGCGTTTCTACAAATTTGGAAAGGGTATTTCCTCTTTTGGCAGGATCAGAGGTAAGCTCCTCGACAAAAACCTATATCAATACCTTAATTACACTTTATAACGGATTAGGAGTAGATCCTACTCCTGCAGTTGATGCCTTGCGGGGAAAAATGTATGAGTATGAAAAATGGGGAAATGAAACTGCCGGGCTCATCTATGAACTGATCACCACCAACAACTATAAAGGCAGCTATATTATCGGGAACGGGCCAAACATTTCCACTGTTCATCAGGCAGCGCACATTCTAAGTGAATCCACAAAATTTCCATTTATAGGCATGTCGGTTTCGGAGTATGATCACGGCCCCAAGGAAACGGCAAAAGATAGCGTGGTAATCGTGATTAAATCTGACGGTGCATCTTACCGGAGAACCAATAAATTATTTGATTTGGTTGAGAATGCAGGGGCAAATGTTTTTTATCTTGAGGATAAAGATGTCCCTGAAGCACTGTCACCTATCACTTCGGTGGTGCCGTTGATGTTTATGACCTATTACTTAGCAAAATTGCTAAAAATAACTAAACCATTTATGGTTGGCAGTAAAATTACCGAATAGGAATTATACACATCCCCATAACTTTTCAAGAATTTTTTTTGTTGAATGCGACGAGTAGAAGTAAAAGATTTTTTCCTTTGGGAAGAGAATACGCCTATTATTGACGTGCGCTCTCCATCCGAGTTTGCCGATGGCCATATTTCCGGGGCGCTAAACCTCCCTTTGTTTTCAGATGATGAAAGGGCTAAAGTAGGCACCACCTACAAAAAATCCGGAAAGGGGGAAGCAATAGAATTAGGCCTTGAATTTGTTGGGCCTAAAATGAAAGCACTGGCTAAAACGGCAAAAAAAATAAGCCCTTCAGGAAAACTCAGAATACATTGCTGGCGCGGAGGAATGCGCAGTGAAAAGATGGCATGGCTGTTCGAATTGGTTGGCCTGGAGGTATCCGTTCTTGCTGGTGGGTATCAAGCATTCAGAAAACAGCTTTTAAAAGACTTTAAAAACCTTCGCCACATCATTCTATTGCAAGGCCCTACGGGATGTGGAAAAACAATGATCTTGCATGAACTAAAAAAGAAGGGGGAACAAATCATAGATTTGGAAAAAAGAGCCCATCACAAAGGTTCGGCTTTTGGATCCCTGGGAATGGAAGAACAACCCAATACCGCCCAATTTCAAAATAACTTGTATGCTGATTTATTGAAATTGGATCTCTCGAAACGAATATGGATTGAAAGCGAGAGCCTATCTATCGGAAAGGTATATTTACCGGAAACATTATGGGAGTCGATGAACGATTCTAAAATCATAGAACTAAACATTGACAAATCCATTCGTGCCAGGCGAATAGTAGAAGAATATGGTCATTTTGACCTGGAACTATTGGCTTTTGGAATAGAAAAAATAAAAAATAGATTTGGGGGAGACCGGGTAAACATTGCTTTGGATTTATTGCACCAAGGAAAAATGGAAGAAGTGGTTATGCTGCTCTTGGATTATTACGACAAAGCATATTCATTTTCTAAAAATAAATACAAAAAAAAGGAGGTCGCCCGCCTGGATGCCGCTACCGGAAATCCTCTTGATAATGCAAGGGAACTCATTCGGATTGCTAAAAATTTAAACCTTTAATGAAAGATATAAAGCTCACTCAATATTCGCATGGCGCCGGTTGCGGATGCAAAATTTCCCCTAAGGTATTGGATGAAATCCTGTGTGATCAGCGCACTGAGTATATTGACCCCGATCTCCTGGTGGGCAATAACTCCAACGATGATGCTGCCGTGTATGCCATCGATGAAAAAAATGCGATTATCAGTACAACAGATTTTTTTACGCCTATTGTCGATGATCCATATGATTTTGGAGCCATTGCTGCTACCAATGCGATCAGCGATATCTACGCCATGGGAGGTACGCCGATCATGGCTATATCCATCCTGGGATGGCCAGTCAATACCTTGCCTGCCAGTGTTGCCAGAGAAGTTATTGCAGGGGCAAAAAGTGTTTGTACAAATGCTGCTATTGTCCTGGCAGGCGGCCATAGCATTGATGCCCCGGAACCCATTTTTGGTTTGGCCGTAACAGGAAAAGCTGACCCTGCACGCATTAAAACAAATGACAAAGCCAAAGTTGGCTCTTTACTTTATTTGACCAAACCTCTTGGGATTGGTATACTTACAACGGCACAAAAAAGTGGCAAACTTAAGCCGTCAGATTTAAAAATAGCCAAGGATTTAATGCTCACCCTAAATAAACCGGGTCAAGACCTGGGAAATATTGGCGGTGTTACTGCATTGACAGACGTAACAGGTTTTGGATTATTGGGGCATTTGATCGAAGTATGTGAAGGAAGCAAGGTATCGGCAAAAATCCGTTATGAAGACGTACCGATAATACATTCTGTAGGGTCCTATTTAAAAGAAAAGTGCATCCCGGGAGGGACAAACCGAAATTTTGAGAGCTATGGCAAAAAGGTGAATGCCATAAGCGATTATCAAAAGAACATACTTTGCGATCCTCAAACCAGCGGTGGACTATTGGTTGCCGTTGATCCCCAGGATATTAATCAGGTAGAAGAATTGTTTGAAGCCAATGGGCTGAATCTTAAACCCTTTGGAGAAATCATCCCAAAAGAAAAAAACACCGTTACCGTCCTTTGAAATAGATTGAGGCACATCAAATTCCAATAAAAATGGTAGCCATGAAAAGGTTTTTGCCCCTTGAGCGTTGAACAAAAAGAAGGCAGTCTACCAAAAATTGACTGCCTTCTTTTTGTATTATACCGGGTTAGTATCTAATCAGTAATATTCGTGTATTAATTGGAAAAAGTTTGGAGTGAACTAAAGTTTAAAGTGCCTAAAGTTGAAGAATTCTTCTCAACTTTAGGCACTTTAAATACTTGAAACTCTAGGCACTTTTCTGGCTTGTCCAGGTTAGGTGCAAGAAGTCTATCGCGAAGTCTTGCGCACCAACCGGGATACATTTTACACCGGATCAAATAGTCACTTCTTTACTACCCTCTCCTATTGTTATCCTGAATTTATTGTCACATTCCCCCTCGCCGTAATTTACTGTGATCACGGGTTTTTCAGGAATTGTAATGGTTTTGATGCCTGAAGCAGGCAGATAAATGGTATTCCCTCTGCAGCTGCTTTTAAAAACCAGTGGCTCGAGGGTTTCAGAAGTATAATGTACTCCAAGTCGTGTAGTACCGGAAGCCACTCCTTCAACTTGCAATTCAAAATCAACAATTGTATCTCCAAAAGTTAATGTATGTGTTCTCTCGCTGGATCTCGTTATAAATGTTTCGTCCGGCCATATGACTTTCCCTTCCATAATCCCTACGGTATACATCAATGTTCCTGAAACCTCACTTACATTCGTTAATATTCTGGTTCCTTCAATTCTTATGTCATCTACATAAAAGTTCTTCAAGATGGTCCATATTTTCGAGCCTGAGACCAACCAATGTCCTTCATATTCCACCACGATTATTCCTTTTCTCACTTTGCCATCAGGGCCCTGGCTACCTTCGCCAAAATTAATCTCAACCCGTCCTTCCAGTCTGGTTCCTTCGAATGTCACTATGGCATCCCCCAATTCCAGATCAGTATTTTCAGCAACCCGCCCTCCGGAATTTGCATCAGAATAATTAATGGCCGAATTTGTGATAGACTCCACCACATCAAATAAATTTTCTACAGATTCTTCCGACTCAAAAACTGCTATCTCATCTTCTTCAAACGTTACATTTGTGTCTTCCCCATCTTCGCAAGCCATAAAAAATACAAAAACGAATGAGAGTAAAAAGGACATCATCTGTGATATCTTTCTATTTATATTTAAGTGCATCATAATTGAAATAAATTAGTTAATAAAGTATCCTCTTACATTTTGAATACACAAAAAAAAGGCATTAGTATGCACATTACATAATGAATAAGCCCCAATATTTAATCCTTGTAAGGTTTGTGCAATTCAAAATAATAAAAAGCATCCAGCATATACTAAAGTGCTGATATTTAAATCATTAAGAAGTATTTATAAAAATCAATATAATGATTTGGATAAAAAATAGCACCCTTTTTCAACCCCAATAAGCCGAAATAAATGATATTAAAGAGGCACTTCTACATCATAGGGAATTTTTCAGGGCAGGATTTGGCTTATATCGCTTAATCACCGGGCTTTACAAGTCCTAATTTCTGAACCTTTTATTTAGCAGTAAAACAAAATTTACCGTAGATGGACTTCATGATAAATTACTAAGCCAATTTGGCAAAGATGTACATTTCACAAGCTGTTCAGAAAATGTATTTCCGATACAGGAAGTTATACCTTTTTTATTGGGCAGGGAAAAGATCCGACTGGCAGAAAATACAATTGTTCCATTGACCCCGGCTTGCAGCCATACTTAGAGTCTGTCTATAATATCAGGTTAAAATTGAAAAAAATAAATATGTTTTTTAATACCCACCCCTACCCCTCCAAGGAGGGGATTTATAGGATTTACTTTTTTCATTTTTGCACAAAGTCCGACTTTATGGACAGACACAACTTAGCAAAAAAAGAATTTCAGCAGACAAAATTGTATTACAATATTTAACAATGTATACTTGTTGCTATAAGCATTTTGTGTCAAGTATCCATTTTTTAATTTCCTCGATATGAAGAATTTTGTTTTCCCAATTCTACTTTTTTTAATTTCCACTGCTGTTTATGCCCAGCAAGATCCATCTATAAAGTACGCCAATTCCATCACTACTGAAGACCTGAGAGAGCACCTTAATATTCTGGCATCGGATGCACTCGAAGGCAGGGAAACAGGAGAAAGGGGACAGAAAATGGCTGCCGCCTACATCGAGCATCACTTCAAAACAAATGGACTCGAACCAATTGTCAATACCCCTTCAGGGAATTCATATCTTCAATCCTTCAATCTGGTAAAAATCAGGCCTGGGGATACATGGATCAAAATTGGCGAGTCGAGCTATGCAAACTTTGAAGATTTTGTGTATACCGGAAAAAACAGTTTTAAAGCCCCAATGAAAGCACAACTTGTATTTGCAGGAAAAGGAAATGCAGAAAGCTATAATGCCATAGATGTCCAGGGTAAAAACGCACTCATTTATTGTGAAGGGAATAGAACAGACAGAAATAAGAAGGCCGAATTGGCACTGGAGCAGGGAGCGAAAAATGTATTTATTATCAAACCTGATTCGGATGAAGATTTTATGAAAACCGTCGGGATGTACAAACGGTATTTGTCAACGGGAAGACTGACGCTCCCTCCAAAACCAGAAGAAATGGAACCCGGCTATTTTTTGATATCTCAATCAATGGGGGCCAAAATATTAAACACCAATGAAAAGACGCTTATAAATGCAGTTGAGAAATCAAGCCAGGGGAAATATGCATCACTTTTAAAATTGAAATCAAATGAAATCACCTTTTATGCCAGGCAAAATATTGAGGAGGTAGGCACAGAAAACGTACTGGGATTTATTGAAGGAACGGATAAAAAAGATGAATATATCATTTTGACTGCCCACTACGATCACGTAGGAATGGATGGCCTTGAGGTGAATAACGGCGCCGACGATGATGGGTCAGGCACTGTCGCTGTACTGGAAATGGCACAGGCCTTTGCACTAGCCAAAGAAGCCGGCCATGGCCCCAGAAGAAGTATTTTATTCATGACCGTGACAGGAGAAGAAAAAGGGCTGTTGGGGTCTTCTTATTATGTAGAGCACCCTGCGCTGCCACTCGAATCGACCATCACAAACCTCAATATTGATATGATAGGGAGAATAGATGAGGCACATCAGGAAAGACCGAATTATATCTATCTTATTGGCTCCGATAAACTGTCAAAGCAATTGCATGATGTAAGCGAAAAAATAAACTCAAGTTATATTCAGCTTGATCTGGACTACACCTTCAACGAAGACGATGACCCAAACCGGTTCTATTACCGGTCGGATCATTACAATTTTGCGAAAAATAATATTCCGATCATTTTTTATTTTAACGGAATTCACCCTGATTATCATAGGCCTACAGACACCATTGACAAAATAGAGTTTGAGCTAATGGAAAAAAGGACGAAGCTTGTTTTTCATACAGCATGGGAAATCGCCAATCAGGATTTACGGATTGCCGTAGATGTGATGCCCAAAGAAGTGATCCTGGATAGTTCTAAGTAATTTGCATAAAAAGCCATCCTGAATTCATTTATCATCATTTCATTTAATGTAATTTATAAATTTGTTACTTTGCCAAAACCAGACACCTATAGTTGACCAAAACAGGCAATGGCACCAATTGGCAAAAAAATGAAAGTGGAAGAATTCGAAAGATTGTATTTCGAAAACTATGCTTTCTTGTGTCAACGCATTTATCGTTTTTTGAGGGATGAAGACATTACAAAAGACATTGTTCAAGATGTTTTTTTAAAATTATGGCAAAAAATCAATGAATTAAGTATCAAAGAATCTCCCAAAGCCTATCTGCAAAGAGCCTGTATCAACCAGGCATTGAACTACCTTAAGGAAAAAGAACGACGCGATGAAAGAGCGCAAAGCTATGCTCATGACATTGCGAGCTCAAATGGCAATTCCAACCGGCCCGACGCAATATACCAGACAAGTGAAACCTCCCGAAATATTGATCGGGCAATAAACCAATTGCCCCCTGCATGCAGAAATGCCTTCCTGCTCAGTCGTCAGGAGCTAAAAAGTTATAAAGAAATCTCCAGGCTGCTTAACATTTCAGTAAATACCGTTGAAAAACACATTGGGAAAGCGCTGAAGGAACTAAGGGCAATACTAAAAAATCAGTAGATGGATTAGCCTGCTTTGTTTCTCTTTCAATAATTATCTGATTTGTTTTTTTGAAATAATCGAGATTACTCATCCGGATCGCCGGAGGCGAAAATATCCATTACTAAACTTCATCAAACTCTTTGGGATATTCAACAGTACCTGCCATACCTTTCAACCCATTTATGCTTAATTCTTGTGCCATAAATGCATTATCGGGGACGTCAAATGGGGCCTTAATCCCCCATTGGCTAGCGGGGAGAAACCCGAATTTTGGGTAATATGCCTCATGTCCCAAAACAATTACTGATTTGAATCCTCTGGTTTTGGCTTCTTTCAATCCCTGCGCAATCAAGCGACCTCCTATACCCTGATTTTGATGAGATGGCAACACAGACATCGGCGCTAAAGCTAAACTTTGATGTTTGCTATGCCCATTGTCAATCCAAATTGGAAAGAATAAAATATGCCCGATTACTTTTCCTTCCGATTCTGCTACCAGTGACAATTGCTTTATAAATTCGGTATTGCCCCTCAGGTTATCAACCAGTTGGCCTTCATTTGGCTGTCCGAAAGCCAGGTTATTTACGTTTCTTATTCCTTCTAAATCACTGACTTTTTCCTGTCTTATTGTTGTCTTCATTGTTTATAATTATCTTCTATAAGCAGGTATGAATTTACACTATTTTTTATTACATCATTTTGTTTGCATTTATTTCAATGAGAGATGGCGGTAACTTCATTTGGCGATGTCTTGGTATTGAAAGCAATTAATAATGAAAGCACAAACTACAACATACTGGGAGCTGTACATCAAACAACAAGAGGGAACAATCACCACTGACGAGCAAGTGGAATTGCAAAATTGGATTAAAAACCATCCTGATGAATTCCATGAATTTGAAACCCTTTTTCTGGCAACCACCATCGCTGAGCCAAGTCCTGTGTTCGATCCTAAAGATCAATGGAATGCATTGCAAACCATGATCAAAATAAATACCGAAAGCAGGGCGGAAAAAACAATCAGGATATTTCCATGGATTGCCAGAGTGGCTGCTGCGGTAATCCTGATGCTGGGATTTACTTTTATTTTTTATCAGTATAAGCACTCAGGCAACAATAAATTGAACCTGCAGACTTTGGTACAGACCGACAATGCCAACCAAAAAGTGATCGATTTGCCTGATGGATCGAAAGTATGGTTGAACCGGAATTCTGAATTGCTTTACCCCGAACTTTTTGAGGAAAATTCAAGAATCCTTTACCTGAAGGGAGAGGCGTTTTTTGATGTCACACCAAATAAAGATAAACCTTTTATTGTTCACTCAGGAATCTCAAAGACAACAGTTCTTGGCACTTCTTTCAATTTGCGCGCCTATGGAAAGGAGGAAGAAGTTAGACTGACAGTAGTTACAGGACGCGTGGCATTCACTTTTGCTGATGATATAGAAGGCGTTATTGTCATGCCGGGAAACATGGCTTTTTTAGCCAACAATACTAAAACAATAGCGACCGAACCAAATTCGGACATCAACTTCCTTTCATGGAAAACCAGGCATCTAAGCTTTAATGACAGTCCGATTGCCGAACTTATTAAACCGTTAGAAAGGCATTATGGAGTTGAAATACTGGTGCAACATCCCGAAACGTTGAGCTGCCGGTTTACTGGCGATTTTCAGGAAACGAATATCGAAAATGCGATAAAAATAATCGCCAGAGCTACCGGGACTACGTTTGAATTAACAAATGGACAATACACAATATTAGGCGCCGGATGCAACTAAACCCATGAAACGGAAATTTTCCATATCGCTGTTGCTCATTTTGTTTTCCTGTGGCTTGAACGCTCAGGAAGTACAACTTGACACCCTCGTCAGCCTTAAATTTGATGGCATCACACTCAAGCAGGCATTGCACGAAATATCGCAAGCGTACTCCATCCGGTTTTCGTATTCAGATTCCAATATTCCTGTTCATCATACCGTTCACGCCAGTTATACCTCTGCAAGCCTGGGTGATATTTTGAGGGCCCTGCTGCATGCCAAGCAGATCAACTACAGCATTATTGAAAACCAAATTGTGCTTTTTCCATTCAACACCAATCAATCAATACTAGTGCGAGGAAAAATATTGGATGCACAAGACGGATCACCAATTCCTTTTGCTAATATTTCTATCGCCGGAACTTACAAGGGCACCTCTTCGAATGAGGATGGTGAATTTGAGATCAACCTCTCCAGTTTGCCTTCTGAATTAATGATTTCGCATTTGACACATGAAAAAAAATCGATTTATGTGTACAACGATTTACGGGAAATAGAAATCAATCTGACGCCTGCGCAAATTACACTTGAAGAAGTGACCATTAAAGCAAAACGAAATCTGAATTCCAACTATAAACTGGTTCAAAAAGCCTATAATTTGCTCAGTAAAAGTGAATCTGCAATCAGATATGGCAAAGCATTTTATAGGCAAAAATCACGTCGAGAGGAAAAATACACGGAGATATTCGAACTTTTTTATGATGTAAAATACAATAGCAATGGCATAAAAGACTGGGCCGTTCAGGAAGGGCGCTATGCTTTTCAGGACGGAAATGAATACGATATTTTTCTTTATAATAAAAATTTCACCCTGTTGTCCCGCTTGTTTTCCATTCGGCAGGCAGAAACGGAAAGCTATCTGTTTCCGCTTCATCGGGAGGTTAAAAAACTTTATGATCTTGAATTAAAAGAAATTGTAAAATACGATCAGCGATTTATAGCCATCATTTCCTATGTGCCAAAACCAAGTGTCAGCATACCTGCGGCCAAAGGAGAATTGTACATCGATATTGACACCTACCAGATTTTAAAATTTAAGGGTACTTTTACAGATGCTTCATTGGATATCATTGGCTTTAATGATGAAAATAGCAGCTGGGATCAATATCAGCTTGACTTCCAGGTTTCTTTTATAGATGATCCTTCGGGGGACCTTTTGATGGACTATATCCGAGTCAACCATAGCTTTGAATACTATTTCAACAAAGAACATATCGGTAATATCAATAGCTCTTCGATGCTGACTTTTTACGAACACTATAATCCTGTGAAAAACAAAAAGCTTGGGGGAGCTGTCAATTATCAAACCAGTGATATGAAGGTGATTGACAGAATAGGGTATAATGCAAATTTCTGGGTGCAAAACCCCGTCGTAATGCGTACTCCGCTGGAGGATAAACTGATTCTTGATTTTGAACAAAATGAATCTTTCGGAGTAGTCTTTATGAATAAAAATCAGGAAGTTGTTTTGCTTCCTGACAATATAAATAACGATCAAGCTTTACACATCATTTCGTCTTATGAATCGGACTACAAAGCGCAAGGAGGGCAAATCCTTTTCCTACGGTTGGACAAAAACAATTATGCCAGGGAAGATAAAATTCAGTTTGCCGCATATGTTGTAGATCGATGGTCCTTGAAATCTTTTGTGCCCGGAAGCGTCCTTAATCTAGAAATATTTAATGCTGCAAATCAATTAAAACTAAGCGAAAAATTCGATATCAAGGAAGGGGTAGTCTTTGGAGAAATGCACCTCACAAATGCACTTACTCAAGGAAAATACCAACTGAAAGCGACTACAAATATCGAGAGCGCTCAGCCATTCATTAAGGAATTTACCATTGCTTTCCCGACGCTCAACGCTTCACAATCATTGATGGCACCCAAGGATAATAATATACTGATTCCGGTAGTGAAATTTTACCCTGAGAGTGGCATTATCCTTCAAGGCACCAGAACCAAGGTGGTCTTCACGGTACACTCCCAAGACGGGCTGCCGATATCATCAAAATGGCACATTACAGATTCGTTGGGCACAGTGTTGCAAACCACCACATCAAACCATATTGGCGTTGGCGCATTCATTATAAATGCAGAACCGCATCATCGTTATTTTCTCAAATCCCAAGCTACAGGCAATAAAAACAAATGGATGCTCCCCGAAGCAAAAGCTTCCGGATTTTCCATGAAATTTGACCTCGAAAGACCGGGTAGCATGCGGGTTGAAATTCGCCAGCACCAATCCATGCTTAAAGGAATATACGTTTTATCTGCCTCGCAAGGAAAAGTCTTCAGCATACGAGAGCTTAGATTGGCCGTCCCAGAAACCCTAATGGACGTGCCACTTCAGCACATGCCAGGCGGCGTAAATACCCTGTATGCCATGGATCAAAACGGAAACATACTCTGCCAGCGCTCATTTTTTGTGAATCCAGACAAACTAAATATTCAACTCAATTCTGCCTCATGGAAATCAAAAAAACACACCCGGATAGAGATGAATTTCCTGATCAGCAATCAGGATGGCATACCACAAAACGCTAATTTGAGCGCGGTTTATACTACTCATCGGCAGGCAAGTCCCGAACAGATAGAGATCAGAAACCACCTATTGTTCAAGGGGAATACTGTACTGGAAAATGTCGATATAAGAATCGTTAATGATTCGATTTTATCACTAATAGATAATTTGGTGATTGCTTCCCATGATTATAATATCCGGGATTCATTACCGGGAGAAAAT
>JAUUZS010000429.1 GCA_030589835.1 Cyclobacteriaceae bacterium | reverse complement strand
TATTGTCATAAAGCATAAAGACGGAAAAGAGGAAAAAATAATTACAAAGGAGCGTGTTATAAAAATGAAAACAGATGGGGATAGAACTGATATCACCATAGAAATAGATAGCGACGGCGAGCACAATATGATATTCATTGATGAAAACGGAAAGAAAACCAAACTTACCGATGAGCATATTGAGAAGATGATCCAAAGCCATCATGATGGAGAAGGAGATGAAATCCTTAAAAGAATTGAAGTGACTGTCTCGGATGCGGGAGATGGTGAACAAAAAGTGACCGTAAAGGAAATACAGGATACCGATGATCGGAGAATAGACGTCGAGGTAAAAAAAGAAATTGATGAAGATGGAGCGGAAAGAATCGTTGAAAAGAAAGTTTGGATTACCAAAGACGGAAAGAAAATTGAACTTGATGGGGAAAATGATTTTCAGTTTGAAACGGATGGAGATGAAATAACCATTAAATTGGATAGTGAAACAATTGATCTTAAAGAATTATCTGACGACGATCAGTTGGTGGTTGTCAAAAAAATAAAAAAGGGAGTGGATGGCGAAGGGTCAAATCAATCCATGAACATCAATATTGAAGAGAAAAATGGCGAGCAGTATATCGAGATTGAAATAAAAAGAACAAGCGACTTTAATGTGAGCATATCCGAAATCCTGAAGGATGATACTTCATTGGCCGGCATTGATTATTCATTAAAAAACAACTTAAAGCCCGCTGAAATAAATTTTTATCCAAACCCGAACAATGGCAGGTTCAATCTGAAATTTAAGCTAGACCAAGAAAAAGAGGTAACGGTAAAAGTTATGGATATTCTTGGTAATGAAGTGTATAAGGAAAAAATAATTGACTTCAACGGAAGCTACGACAACCAAATTGATTTGACAGGAAAGGAAAAAGGCATTTACATACTACAAATCATACAGAAGAAAAAAGCGCTTACACAAAAAATATTGATTGAATAATTAAGGCAGAATACTAACTTTGCGTAAATTTTTAAAATGGAAGGAAATTAACCTTCCATTTTTTTATTCAATAGTTATAAAGAAATGGAAATTGTAAACAACAGGTACACCATCCAGGGATTAGACCTACTGGACGTGGTAAAAGAATTTGATAGCCCGCTATACGTATATGATGCCGCCAAGATCGGTCAGCAGATCGAGAATATGAAAGCGGCATTCCCTGGCGTGAAGATGAAGATTAAATACGCCTGTAAATCGTTGACCAACATTTCCATACTGAAATTAATCCGTGCCAAGGGCGCTGAGCTGGATACCGTTTCTATCCAGGAAGTCCACCTGGGACTGAAAGCCGGATTTAAGCCTGAAGAAATTCTTTATACCCCCAACTGTGTTTCGTTTGATGAGATAAAGGCAGCGGTAAAATTGGGAGTGATGATCAATATCGATAATATTTCTATTCTTGAACAATTTGGTCACGAATACCACGATTCCATACCGGTGTGCATTCGACTGAATCCGCACATCATGGCAGGGGGAAACAAGAAAATATCCACCGGGCATGTCGATTCTAAATTTGGGATATCAATATTCCAGCTGAGGCATTTGCATCGTGTGATCCAATCCAACAACATTAAAGTCATTGGATTGCACATGCATTCCGGATCTGATATTCTGGACGCTGAAGTGTTTTTACGTGGAGCAGAGGTGCTCTTTGAGGCAGCCATGGATTTTCAGGATCTGAAGTTTATTGACTTTGGCAGTGGTTTTAAAGTTGCTTATCGGGAAGGTGATGTCACTACCGACCTTCAGGATTTGGGATTGAAGCTTTCCAAGGCTTTCAAAGACTTTTGCAAAGACTACGGACGAAAGCTGGAAATCTGGTTTGAGCCCGGCAAATACCTCGTGAGTGAAGCAGGGTATTTCCTCATGCGCACTAATGTGATCAAAACCACGCCTGCTACAGTATTTGTTGGAGTAGAATCCGGCTTGAACCACATGGTTCGTCCGATGATGTATGACTCCTACCACGACATGGTGAACATCAGCAACATCAATGGCACGAAACGGATTTATACCATCGTAGGCTATATCTGCGAAACCGACACTTTTGGCCTCGACAGAAAACTCGACGAAGTGCATGAAGGGGATATCATCGCCATCAAAAATGCAGGGGCCTATGGCTTTATGATGGCTTCCAACTACAATTCCAGGTTACGGCCTGCAGAGGTTTTGATTATTGATGGAAAAGCTAAATTGATCCGACAGCGGGAAAGCATGGAAGACCTCTACAAAAATCAGGTGGAGATCGATATATAAGCTGAACTGAAGTGGCAAGTGGAAGAAAGTAGGCAGGACTTTATTTGTCTACTTTTTTATTGTAATTCCAATCTGATTATGGATATTTTTACCCATTCATTTTTTCTGGATCTTGGCGTGTGTCAAAAAATTCTGTTATAAAGATTTCATCACCTTCAATACGGTATATGATCTTAAAATGACCTTGGAATATTCTCCTGTGATCTTTGTTGAGATGTTCTAAATATTCTTCTTTTTGACCTTTGTATGGATTGGACGACAAGCTTTCTGCTTTGTTCAGCAAATCTCCCCTGATTTCAAGTGCCTTATCAATTGGAATGCCAAGGTCGTCTATCAAAAATTCAGTAGCCTCATGCAGGCTTTCTTAAGACTGATCAGTAAAGATTACTGTCATATTTCAAGCCTCTTATTCAACCGGAGTTCCAGTTCTTTCCTGTTCATGACCCTTCCTGCTTTTATATCTTCTTCTGCTTTTAGGGCCCGGGATGTCAATTTTTCCTTCAAAACCGGGTTCAGCCTTGATTTTATTAGCAATGTCCTGATTGCTTCTAAAATGCTATTATCTGATTCCTTGTCAATTAATTCCCGTAATTCAGTTTTAATATCTGCTGTTTTCATATCAATCATAAAGATAACTATTATATGATTAATCTTAAATGGATTTGTTTAGGGTTTGTCCTGACCCCAAGGGATGAAATTATATAATCGCTGATTTTAGTTCTTCTGGTTTTGTTTTGCGGTATCATATGGTGCGGTTATTTTCCGGTTTTAGGTGAGGTGCCTGACTTCTCCCTGGCCAAATCTTTTGCCTCTATTGCTTTGGAAGACTTGGAAGGAGGGCGCAGATCAGCTCTTTCCGTTTCTTCAATATGCCCAGCGGAACATGGTAAAGAGCTGATTGTGCTATTTCTAACTAAAGAGAGAAAGATATTCCGCAACATTTGATCGCCTTTCAAAACAAATAGCCCGGCTCTTGTCAGGCTTCTTTTCTTCATTTTATAGTTGGTAAAGGCACCTACACACCGCAATGCTATTGCTCCGTTCCATTACGTCCTCGATGCAATCGAGGTAGGGGGTTCGAATCACACCAAATGCCTGAACTACGAGGATTACATCACATCGGAGGTTTGAGGAAATAATCTACAATGAACTGTTTTTTAGAAAAATATTTATAGATTTAAGGTGAATATTTTTTGTGAATGACCCCCTGTATTTTTTAGCCTCATTATTGAAAATTTATAGGTTCAATAAATATTAAGTGTGATTTCTTGATGACAATCTTAAAAAACGTATATGGAAGCGAATAAAAAGCTACAAAAAGATTTTAAAAAATGGATTCTGTTTAATGATAGTTTAAGCGATTTTAAAAATCTGTATTCCCTATATCACTCAATTGAGCATATGAAGAGTACAGGAAATGTAGTTTTTAGAAAAATAGATGATCAGGATGAAACCATATTTCATATTGAACAACAAAGTGTTGAATTTGTGCTTGAATTGGATGGAGATAAAGAAAGAAAACAACTTTTAGCCTACCTTCTTAAACATTATTTCCCTGATGATAATGTAGAAGATTGGTACATGGAAAAACTAAAAGGAAAAGAAAAATCTGAAAATCACTATACTCTTGGTGATAAGACTAATAACAGGGCAATTTCAGATATTAAGGCGCACCAAAAAGAATTAAAATATTATAACATTAAGATGTTTATTAGTGTCACTTTTTACCTGGCAGCAGGCATTATGCTAATAACCACGTTTACGACTTCTATATCAAAGGGTGTTCTATCTGTATTTTTTATTTTAGGAATCGTGCTAATTTTTACAATGATGAAGCGTTTTGTTCAAGGTATTTTTATAGGTATCATAAAAGGGAATTCTGTAAGAATCTCAAAAGATCAATATCCGGAGATTTATGCCATTGTAAAATCTCAATCTGAAGAAATTGGCTTGCTCCAAATACCCGAAATTTATATAGCCAATGGATCCTTCAACGCTTTCGTCACCAAACTTGCGAAAAAAAAATACTTAATGCTGTTTTCAGAAGTAGTTGAGACGACTTTACACGATGATTTTGAGGTGCTGAAGTTTGTGGTTGGCCATGAATTGGGACACATT
>JAUUZS010000356.1 GCA_030589835.1 Cyclobacteriaceae bacterium | reverse complement strand
TATCGGAGCTATACTGTTCGGTCCGGTAAGGCTAAAACGCGCATAAGTACAGAAATTTCCCAGGCTGTAGGCGATAAACCTTTCCTTGTATATTTCTATTGCCCTTGTCACATGAGGGCCATGGCCAAAAATGATGTCCGCACCGGCATCTATCAGCATATGTGAAAACGCATAGGCATTGCCGCGATCCTCATTAAAATAATATTCATTTGATCGTGTGACATGTTGGTGATCTCTTCCTTCTGCCCCTCCGTGAAATGAGGCAATTACCACATCGTTGAGGCTGTCAAGCATTTCAACCATTTTTTTAGCACCTGTCAGATCATGGATGCTCACAGTGCCTTTATTAGGAGCAAAGGCAATAAATCCATACTTAACCCCGTCCAGCACAACGGATGTATAGGGCTGTATTAATGATCCGGCGTGATTGATCCCTACGGAATCCAAAACACGGATTGTGTTTTTTCTGCCCGAGTCGCCAAAATCCCCTGCATGATTATTGGCGGTGCTCATCAAATTGAACCCGGCAGATGTGAGATGTCCAACCATATATTCCGGAGATCTGAAAACATAGCAATTCTTAGGATTTTTGCAATATTTTGGGTTTCCCCCATCATTCAATATCACCCCCTCAAGGTTGCCAAATGTTATATCTCCCTGTTTCAGCACATGTTTAACACTATCAAGAAGATTCATGTTTTTTGGGGGCAAATAGTGTTCTTTGGGGTAGTTTGTGCCCATCATGATATCGCCGACACCTATTATTAAAAGCTTGTCAGGCTTTATAGATAAAATATTGATCTTTACAGCAGGTAATCGAGATTCACCTTTAACAGGAATGTGTGCAATAATTGTTGTAGAAACTGCGTCATGATCCTTTTGCGAATGGCTGATTCGTGAAGAAGTTTTACACGCACTCAAAGCTACTATTGCAATAAAAAATACTACAAGTTCTTTCAACCCGCTCATAGATGGTGCATAAATTTGTGCTAACAGCTTGTGGTGTAAAAATGCGCTATACTACCCTAAAGACTCGTTTTCCACGGATGCCAATTCAAGTAATTTGTCATACTCTTCATCAGTGACGTCATTATAAAAATAATGTACAGGGTTGACATGCCTTGCATTTTTCCAGATTTCATAGTGGCAATGAGGTGCTTTCGAAAGTCCGGTATTGCCTACTAATCCTATTATATCTCCACGTTTCACTTTTTTCCCTTCCTTCACAGCGATTTTGCTCATATGGAAATATTTTGTCACATAACCGTAACCATGATCAATTTTCACCATATTTCCGGTCGTCCCGGTAAAACGGGCTGCGATAATCTTGCCATTTCCCGTCGCAAAAATTGGTGTGCCCTGAGGGGCAGAAAAATCACAGCCGGCATGCATTCTCATTACTTTAAGTATTGGATGCATTCGATTGCCATAGCCGGAGGCGAGTCTTTTTAAGTCTTTATTCGGGATGGGTTGAATAGAAGGAATGGAGGCCAGCATATCCGACTTGTTGATGGCCATCTGAAGAATATCGTCATACGATTTGGTCTGGATATACATTTGTTTTTTGAGATTATCAATTTTCCCAAACGTTCCTATCACCAAATCCTCACGTTCCAATTTTTCTTCCCTAAGCGCCCGGTACCTATCGGTTCCGCCGACTCCTGCTTGCCTGATGGTCGATGGTATAGGATCAGCCTCAAAGATTACCCTATATATATTATCATCCCTTTCCTGCAAGGAAGAGATCATGCCTTTCATTTGGTGCAAATCCTCTTGAAGGTCGTCATAATAAATCAATAATTCCTGGTTTTCCTTTTTGAGAAGTGAAACCTGGGGGCTTTCAAAATAGGTAGAGGTTATGATATATATCCCAACAGCAAATACAAGAGATAAGGATAAAATGCCCAACAAATTAAGAAAAATATCCCATGTGGAGACCTTTATCCGCTCATATTTACATGTTTCAGTGTCTTAATAATATTTTATTCTTGCCATTATAAATACTGTGGTATAAACTTATAATTTTGCGGTGAATTTTTAAATATTCTAGTTGTACTAATAAAAAATAGCTTACTTCTTGGTGCAAGTTAAATATATTATAAGCAAAAAGACAATAAAACGACCCTAATTACTTAATTAATCATAGATGGACGCAGGAGAGATTAGATCGAAATTTATATCATTTTTTAAAGAAAAAGAACACGAAATTGTTGCTTCAGCACCACTGGTAGTCAAGGATGACCCTTCTTTGATGTTTACCAACGCCGGGATGAATCAATTTAAGGACTTTTTTTTAGGTAATAAAAAGGCTAAAATTAAAAGAATTGCCGACACACAAAAGTGCCTGAGGGTATCTGGAAAACATAATGATTTGGAGGAAGTGGGTATTGATACCTATCATCATACCATGTTTGAAATGCTGGGGAATTGGTCTTTTGGGGATTATTTTAAGCAGGAGGCCATTGCATGGGCATGGGAACTATTGGTAGGGGTATATAAGTTGCCCGAAGACAGAATATATGCCACGGTTTTTGGGGGCGATAAAACCGATAAGCTCGACAGGGACAATGAGGCGTATAAATTTTGGAGCGCATTTATGCCTGACGACAGAATTCTCGATGGTTCTAAAAAGGATAATTTCTGGGAAATGGGAGATACCGGGCCATGTGGGCCATGCTCGGAGCTTCATATTGATTTACGACCAGAATCTGATATTGCTAAAATCCCTGGCCGGACATTAGTAAATGCCGACCATCCGCAGGTTATTGAGATTTGGAACCTCGTATTTATTCAGTACAATAGGAAGGCAAACGGCCAGTTGGAGAATTTGCCGGAAAAACATGTCGATACAGGTATGGGCTTCGAAAGGCTCGTGATGGCCATTCAGGGTAAAAAATCAAATTACGATTCCGATGTTTTCACCCCCCTTATCGAATTTATTGAGAAAAAAGCGAAGGTAAAATATGGCGAAAAGGAAGAAACGGATATCGCAATACGCGTAATTGTCGATCACGTTCGAGCGGTGGCTTTTACCATTGCCGATGGTCAGCTTCCTTCAAATACCGGTGCCGGTTATGTGATCAGAAGAATTTTGCGTCGGGCAGTGAGGTATGGCTTTAATTACCTCAATTTTTCCGAGCCCTTCATTTATGAATTGTTACCTGTATTGGCCGGGCAGTTCAAAGATGTTTTTCCCGAACTAAAAGATCAGCTTGAGTTCGTTACCAAAGTGATTAAGGAAGAAGAAATCTCGTTTTTAAGAACACTTGAAAATGGCCTGAAAATATTTAATGATGCATATGCCTCGGCCAAAATTAATACTGAAAATAATGCTACCCCGGTAATCCCTGGCAAGGTTGCTTTTAAGTTGTATGACACCTATGGATTCCCAATCGATTTGACCCAGCTATTGGCTAGGGAGCGAAAAGCCGAAGTAAATATGGAGGAATTCAAAGTGTATATGCAAGAGCAGAAGGATAGATCCAAGTCCGATGCAGTCCAGGAAAAAGGAGATTGGATCGTTCTGAAAGATTCAGAGGTTTCGTTTTCTGGTTATGAAATGCGTGTTACAGATTCTCGCATCACACGTTACAGGGAGATTAAGGAAAAGAAAAAGACGATTTTTCAGATTGTACTGGAGCAAACGCCTTTTTATGCAGAAAGTGGTGGGCAGGTTGGAGACACGGGATATATTGAAGCTGACGGAGAAATAATAGCAATCATTGATACGCAAAAAGAAAACGAGCTCATTGTTCAATATACTGAGAAACTCCCATCAAAACTCAATGCTACTTTTCATTGTGTGGTGAATGGAAAAAGGAGAATGCTCACCGAAAACAACCACAGCGCAACGCACTTGATGCAAGCGGCATTAAGAGTAGTTTTGGGCGATCATGTGCAGCAACGAGGCTCATTGGTCAATGACAAATTCCTCAGATTTGATTTCTCACATTTCTCAAAAGTGACGAATGAGGAGATCGCAGAAATTGAACAGATCGTCAATGAAAAAATCCGGGAGAATATTGCCCTGGATGAAAAGCGAAGCGTCCCGATCAATGAAGCAAAATCAATGGGAGCGATGGCGCTCTTTGGCGAGAAGTATGGCGAGTTTGTGCGTGTAGTATCATTTGATTCCAATTATTCTGTTGAGTTGTGCGGAGGTACACATGTGCCTATGACCGGTCAGATCGGGCTTTTCAAAATCATTTCAGAAAGTTCTATCGCAGCCGGAGTCCGAAGGGTCGAGGCCATCACCGCAGAGGCATCCGAGGCATACGTTGATCAGAATATAAAGCTTCTGGCTCAGGTGAAAGAATTGTTTAACAACCCCAAAGACTTATTTAAGATCGTTGAAAATACGGTTGATGAAAAAATCAGGCTTTCAAAACAAGTGGAGAAATTTCAGTTTCAGCAGGCCGGGATGATTAAAAAACAACTCATCCAGGATGCCGATACAAGCAACGGGATTACTTCTATAATAAGCGAAGTGGAACTGCCTAATGCTGATGCGCTGAAAAAAATCGCCTTTGAGCTAAAGAACCAATTTGATGACTTGATCATGATATTGGCAGCAAACATTGGAGGGAAACCTCAAATAGCTATTATGATTTCTGAAAAACTGATCTCTGCACACAATTTGAATGCAGGAAGCATGGTGCGTGAATTGGCTAAAGAAATTAAAGGTGGAGGTGGTGGTCAGCCCTTTTATGCCACAGCAGGAGGAAAGGATATCAATGGGCTTTCCAAAGTGGCCACCAAAGCAAAAGCGATGGTAAAGGAGATGGTGGACGGGTAACATGTTAGTATCTAAGTTATAATATTCCTGCCTACCGGACAGGCAGGCGTGTATTATTTGGCAAAAGTTTGGAGTGAACTAAAGTTTAAAGTGACTAAAGTTGCGAAGAATCCTTCAACTTTAGTCACTCTAAATACTTGAAACTCTAGGCACTTTTCTGGCTTGTCCAGGTTAGGTCACATTAAGTAGAAGACGCATGAAAAAGTACATTCCATATATGCTCATTATACTTATCCTATCGTGCTCTGAACAGGATAAAAAGACCAATTATTTAACGGTAAACGGAAATATAAGCACTTCCACAACAGGTTTTGTCTTTCTTGAAAAACTTGTTTCTGAAGGGTATGAAAAGGTGGATTCAGCAAAATTGATCAAAGGGACTTCCTTTATATTCCATGTGCCCAAAGGAAAAGCCGAGAT